>CAZNSB010000698.1:0-2734 GCA_964575155.1 uncultured Planctomycetaceae bacterium
TGTTCCGCTCATTGGCTCCCGGGGTGTTCCGCTCATTGGCTCCCGGGGTGTTCCGCTCATTGGCTCCCGGGGTGTTCCGGTGGTCCGGTCCCACGGGTGAACCCGTGGGCTTGGGGTCCTCTCGACGGTCCCACGGTCCTTACTCGAACGTCAGCTTCCCGAAGGACTCGGGCCTGTGGAAATCGGGTTTTGCCCATTCTATGCGGTTCCAGCAGGCGTACTGGGGGTCGGTCTTTCCGCCGCAGCGGTAGAGGTTGGCCCGCCAGACGGCGCCGGAGCCTGGAGCCACCTCCACCCCCGCCAACTCGGCGATGGCGGCAAAGGGGATCGCCGCCGCCAGCCACCACCCGTCGTCCCCCGGCGTTTCCTCCCGGGTGGGGGTGGGGATGGACGTGACCACGGAGATCGCCTCCAGCACCGCCGGCGAGGCCAGCCGCCGGTGCTCCCGCTGCCGGCCGAAGCCCAGGTGCACCGTCCCGCAGCAGTTGGCCTCGAGGTTGAAGTACCCGTCGTCGCGGCCGGGGTTGGGCATCGCGAACAGCTCCACGCAACTGTCCAGGTACACGTTGCCGTTGGGGCGGGTCTCGACGGCGTGGATGTGCCGGTCCTCGCAGACGAACAGGGCGTAGAAGCACTGCTCGTCATAGAGCATCGCCACCCGGGTGCCCTGCTGCTGCCCGCCTTCGTACCAGGGATACTGGTCGATGGAGACCGTTTCCGCCGCTGCCCACGCGGGGTCGTCGCACGCCAGGCGAACGGGCCCACCCGCCCTGCGAACCAGGTAGCTGTTTTCTTCGCCCATTTCTGTTTCGCCTCCCCTGCCGCCCGCCGCGGCGTCCCCGCTGCGTCAATGTACCCGAAACCCCCCGGCGGGGACAGGGGCCGAAAAAAGGCACCCCCGGGGCCGCGTCTCACTCGACGCGGATCAGCGTGCGGACGTCGTAGCCGGGGAGCTTCGCCCGCCCGTTGAGGAAGCACAGCTCGATCAGGAAGGCCACGCCCACGATCTCGCCGCCCCGCCCGGCGACCAGCTCGCAGGCGGCGGCCATGGTGCCCCCGGTGGCCAGCAGGTCGTCCAGCATGAGCACCTTCGTGCCGGCGGGGATCGCGTCGGCGTGCATCTCGATGGCGTCGGTCCCGTACTCCAGCTCGTACTCGGCCCGGACGGTCTGGCAAGGCAGCTTTCCCGGCTTGCGGATGGGGACGAACCCCGCCCGCAGGTGCCTGGCCACGGCGGCGCCGAAGATGAACCCGCGGCTCTCGATGGCCGCCACCGCCTGGACGCCCTTGCGTTCGTAGGGCGTGGCGAGTTGGCGGACCGCCTCGTCCAGTGCGCCCGGATCGGCCAGCAGCGGCGTGATGTCCTTGAAGATGATGCCCTTCTTGGGGAAGTCCGGCACGTCGCGAATGAACTTCGCAAGGTCCATCCTGGTTACTCCTGAATCGTTCGGATTCGCCAGCGGACGGAGAGTGTACCCCGCCGGCGGCGAGCGGTCCAGCCTGGGACGGGCGTGCAGGCTCGGTGAGGGTGACTCGACGAGAAAGAGACGGCACGGAACGGCAGGCCTGGGGCCTGCCGCTTCGTGCCGGCCACCTCCCACCGGATTCCCCGTCAGATTTCGTCTTCCAGCAGGACCTGGAGCTTGGCGAGGGCGATCTTTTCGAGCTGTCGGACGCGCTCGCGGGTCAGGCCGACGAGCTTGCCGACGGCCTTGAGGGTCCGCGGGGGGCCCTCGTAGCCGTCCAGGGCGAAGCGGTAGACGAGGATGTCCCTTTCGCGTTCGGGGAGCTGTTCGAGGAACTTGCGGACCATGGCGGCGTTGCCGGCGTCCTCGAAGAGCATGTTGGGGTTGGCGTGTTTGTCGGCGAGCATTTCGGCCAGGGTCTGGGCCTCGCTGCCGGCCATCTGGGTGGGCGCGTTGACGGCCGTGATGCCCTGGTGGACCATGGCGGCCTTCTTGTGCGAGATCTTCAGCTTCTTGGCGATCTCGTCGATGCCGGGCACGCGCCCCATCTCCAGCTCGAGCTGGCGGGTGGCCCTGCGCCACTTCGTCACCTGCTGGGCCATGTACGCCGGGATGTGCACCGGCTGGCCGGCATTGATCAGGGCGCGCTTGATGGCCTGCTTGATCCACCAGGCGGCGTAGGTGCTGAAGCGGACGCCCGCGTCGGGGTCGAACTCCTCGACGGCCCGCATGAGCCCGAGGTTTCCCTCGGCCACCAGGTCGGCCAGCGACATGCCGCGGTTGCCGTACCGCTTGGCGATGTTCACCACCAGCCGGAGGTTTGCCTGGATCATCTGCTGGCGGGCCAGCGGATCGCTGTGGGCCTGGATCCGCCGGGCGAGCTGCTTCTCCTGCTCAGCCGTCAGCAGCTCCGTGTCGGTAATCCGCTCGAGATACCACCCCAGCCCTGCCTTGGATGCCATCGCAGATCGCCTCCGTTGCCGCAAGGTCCACCGGGTTGGCAAGCGCATGATCGGCTTGCCGTAAGGGATTTCGGCAGGGGCGCGGGGCGACTTGACTAGCGAACGGGCGAACCTCCCCCCCCGCCCTGGAGCATCAGGAAAAAGGCGACGGCCCCCGAGGCCGGGGGCCGTCGCCCGATACGAGACCGGCAGCGCCTGAATAGCTGTCCTATTCTTTCTTTTCGCCTTCGGCCTTGGGCGTCTCGTCGCCCTCGGCCTTGGGCGTCTCGTCGCCCTCGGCCTTGGGCGTCTCGTCGCCCTCGGCCT
>CAZNSB010000699.1:0-2734 GCA_964575155.1 uncultured Planctomycetaceae bacterium
AAGTTGAAGAAACTCTATCCATCACTTGACGGCTGACAGAGTACTAGTGCTCTGTCAAGGTTGAATCTGTGGGTGGAACAGGTTTTCAACCTGTTTGTCTCGCACAGGTTACAAACCTGTGCCACCAGCAAAATGATGCTTGACAGAGTACTAGGCAAGTGCGAGCAAACGACCGCGGAAGGGCGGCCATGATTCAGCATCGCGAATTTTCCCGCAGCGGGCCGCGATCAAGGGGCTTCGGCAAAATCCCCCAGGCCGCGGCCGCGAGTAAAAGGCACACCAGGCCCGCCCTTTCAGGACAAGGACTTACGGCAAGTAAGAAGCAGGATCTTTTACTATTCACCACCCCCCGGGCCAAATCGTAAGCCCTTTCGCAACAAGCACATACATTGGACACTCGGGCGAATTGCATGGGTGAAGGCTTTTACTAATGCCCCCGACGGGGCCGCCCGCGGCCCCTGCGGGCGCCGGTAGCCGCGGCTTCAGCCGTGCAGCTTGACGGTGAGGGCGGCGGCGGACTCGCCGAGCTTGCGGCACTGCTCCTCGGCGCGGTCGTCGGCGTCGCCGATGGCCACCGGTCCGTAGTGGTCGCCCGAGGCCGAGCCCTGCACCACCATCCCGTGGATCAGCAGCGCCCCGAGCATGCTCAGGATGGTGGTCTCGTTCCCGCCGCCGATGTTGGCCGAGGAGCTGAAGGCCCCGCCGACCTTGCCGGCGAGCTGCCCGTGAAAGGCCACCGACTCGTCGAGCAGCTTCTTGACCTCGGCGGCCATCCCGCCGTAGTAGGTCGGCGAGCCGAGCACGATCGCGTCGTAGTCCAGAAGCTCGTTGGCGGCGACCTTCTCGACCGGCTTGCACTCCACGGTCACGCCGGCGGTGGCGCCGGCCGACTTGGCCACCTCCTCGGCCATGTGCTTCGTGTGTCCGGAGCGCGAGTAGTACGTCACCAGCATCTTGGCCATGGTGGCTTTCCTTTGCAGCGAACGTTTGGGTCCGCCCGATCCGATTTCACATCAGTCTGTGCGCCTGATACTCCCTGGGCAATAGCCCCGCCCGGAAGGGCGGGTTTGGAACCCCTGCCTTCCGGCAGGGGCTGCTGTCCAGGTGACCTGTGATGACAAGACCAGACCTCAAGTTACGGAAACCCGGGCCCAGCTCATTCGTTACCGTCGTCTTGCGTTCCCGCTTCCGGTCCCGGCAGCCCCCGGGCGGTGCGGAGGTCCTCGATCCGGCCCAGCGGGCGGTCCAGCGCCCGCGTCCGCGTGCCGACGAGATGGTCGTACTCCTTCTTGGCGTCGTCCAGCCGGCGGCCCATCTTGTCCATGCTCTCCTTGTATCGCTGCCACTGCTTCTCGACCTCGGCGAGCAGTTGGATGACCTCCTCGGCGGTGCGCATGATGTTGGCGCTCTCGGCGGCCTGGCGGATGACCACCAGCAGGGCGTACAGCGTCAGCGGACCGGCCAGGACGATGTGCTGGCGGAGGGCGTCGTCCATGAGCTCGGCGTCCAGCTCCAGGGCGAGCGAGTAGACCTGCTCGTTGGGGATGAAGACGATGGCGTAGTCGACGGTCCCGCCGGCGGTGTCGATGTACCCCCGCCCGGCGACGGCGCGGACGTGGGCGCGGACGGCGGCGACGAACTCGCGCCCCTTGGCCTTGCGCCCGGCCTCGTCGTCGGCGTCGAGGTAGTCCAGCGACTTCTCCAGCGGGAACTTCACGTCCATGTTGACGGCCAGCTCGTTGGGCAGCAGGAAGGTGAAGTCGGGCCTGCCGCTCTCGACGGCGTCGGCCGACTGCTTGAGGTAGTTGATGCCCTCCTGCATGCCGGCGATGCGAAGGACGTCCTCGGTCATCCGCTCGCCCCACTCGCCGACGCGCTTGGAACCGGCCAGGGCCTTCCGCAGCGACTCCGTGCTCACCGACAGCGCCGCCAGCCGCTCCGTCAGCTCGCCGTAGTGCTTCTGACGGTCCGCCTCGGTCCGCTGGAGGAAGCTCCGCACCTGCTCCAGCCGGTCGTTGACGGCCGTGATGGACTGGTCGATCAGCTCCTTCTTGGCCTCCAGCGTGGCCCCGGACAGCTCCGCCAGCCGGCGGCTGTTGGCGTCGAGGGCCTCGGCCGCGGCCGCGGCGAACGCGTCGCGCAACTGCGCGTCCGGGCGGCCGGAGGTGCGGGCGTGCAGCAGCCAGGCGACCGAGATCAACGCCGCGCCGATGACGAACCCTGTGACGAACCAGACCATGGACGCTCCTGTGTGGAAGCGCCGGGATTGTACATCCTTCCCAAGCCGTCCGCCAGTGGGGGTTGAGCGCTCCGCGGCGCCGGCCCTGGGGGTGGGGCCATTGAGTCCCGCGTATCCAATGTCCTCGTCGTGTTCGTTTAGCGGCGGCCCGCAGGGCCGCCTCTCGCGGCCGTGCCGGCCGCGGCTAAACAGAAGCGGTGAACGCTGGAAATACAAGGGGCAATAAACGGAGATGGCGGGCACCCGGAACGCGTCCTCAGTCGGGCGCGCAGCTTCCGAGCGTCTTCATGTAGTTGGCGCGTTCGAAGGCGGCGGCGAGGGCCTCGACGTTCTTCACGTCCTCGCTCATGGGCGAGGCACCCGCGACGACCGGGCACGGGAGCGAAAGCCCCATGTAGCGCGTCGTCAGCTCCATGGTCGCTGGTTCCCTTTTCTTACTTCTCAAACTGACCGAAAGTCGTCCACAGATTACACGGATTACACAGATAAGTGATT
>CAZNSB010000700.1:0-2720 GCA_964575155.1 uncultured Planctomycetaceae bacterium
TCCCAGCACGAGAAGTACTACCGCAACATCGCCGACCACCTGACGAAGGGCGCGCCTCTGGTCATCACGCCCGAGTGGGCCCGCCGGCCCATCCACGTGCTCGACCTCGCCGGCCGAAGCGCCGCCAAAGGCCGGGCATGCCGGGCAAAGTACAAGTAGACCCCTAGCGTTGCGTGCAGCTTGAATCTTGGGTGCCACGGCTGCGTTGTGTGCAGCCGTGCGGCCATTCGGGAGCCATCATGGAACCCGTCACACTGCTGATCATCGGGGCAGGCGGGCGTGGGTTCGACTACGCCCGGTACGTCAAGGACCACCCCGACCAGGCCAGGATCGTCGGCGTCGCCGAGCCGCGCGAACCCTACCGAAACCGCATGGCCGCCGAGCACGGCATCCCCGCCGGCGACGTCTTCGCGGACTGGAAGCAGGCCGCCGACCGCGAGAAATTCGCCGACGCGGTCCTGATCTGCACGCCGGACCGGGTTCACGCCGACCCGGCCGTCGCCTTCGCCGAGCGGGGCTACGCCATGCTGCTCGAGAAGCCCATCGCCCCCACCGAGGCCGACTGCCGCCGAGTCGTCCAGGCCGTCCGGCGCCACAGGATCCTCTTCGCCGTCTGCCACGTCATGCGCTACACCCGCTACACGCAGGTGCTCAAGCGCATGCTCGACGAGGGCGCCGTCGGCGAGATCGTCAGCCTCCAGCACACCGAGAACGTCGGCTGGTGGCACCAGGCGCACGCCTTCGTCCGCGGCTTCTGGCGGAACGAGGCGGAAAGCTCCTTCATGCTGCTGAGCAAGAGCTGCCACGACCTCGACTGGATCCGGTACGTCTTCGGGGCCCGCTGCACCCGGTGCAGCTCATTCGGCAGCCTCAGGCACTTCCGAAAGGACCAGAAGCCCCCCGCCGCCGGCGCAGCCACCCGCTGCGTCGCCTGCGACTACGAGCCCCGGTGCCCCTACTCGGCCAAGAAGATCTACCTCACCGGCATCCGCGAGGACAACCCGCACTGGCCCACGGCGACGCTGGTGGCCGAGTGGTCCGTGGCCAACGTCGTCGAGGCCCTTCGGACCGGCCCGTGGGGGCGGTGCGTGTACGAGTGCGACAACGACGTGGTCGACAACCAGGTGGTCATCCTCGAGTTCGAGGGCGGGCGGACCGCGGCGTTCACCATGACCGCCTTCAACGCCGGCGGGCACCGAAAGACACGAATCTTCGGGACCCGCGGGGAGATCTACGGCGACGGGTCGAACCTCGAACACTTCGACTTCCTCACCCGCCGGCGGCGCACCATCGACACGAACGCCGCCGACGGCACCCTCGCCGGCGGGCACGGCGGCGGCGACGAGGGGCTGATGGCCAGCTTCCTCCGCGCCGTCGCCGAGAACGATCAGGGCCTCATCCTCACCGGCCCGGCCGAGACGCTGGAATCCCACCGCATGGTCTTCGCCGCCGAACGCGCCCGGCGCGAAGGGCGAGTCGTGCGCCTCGATGAATGAGCGCCCCCATGACCCCACGCGAACGCGTCGAGACGGTCCTGAACGGCGGACGCGCCGAGGTGGTGCCCTTCACCATGTACGAGTGCATGATCCCCCAGTGCGCCGCCGAACGCGAACTGCGGAACCGCGGGCTCTGCATCGTCCGGCGCGACCCCGTCTTCACCACCCGCCGGCCGAACGTCAAGACCACCCGGCTGACGTACACCGAGGGCGGGAAGACGCTCGTCCGGACCGTCCACCAGACCCCCGCCGGAACCCTCACCGCCGTCGCCGAGCCCGCCGCCTTCACCTCCTGGCAACGCGAATACCCCTTCAAGGGGCCCGAAGACTACAAGGCGATCCTCTTCCTCTTCCGGGACGAGTGCTACGAGCCGGCGTACGAGCGCTTCGCCTCGGCCGAGGCCGCCTTCGGCCACGACGCCATCTTCCGCGCCGGCTTCGGGCTGGAGCCCCTCCAGCAGCTCGTCTCCGGGCACGTCCTTTCCATGGAGGACTTCTGCCTGGAGTGGATGCAGCGCCGCGACGAGCTGCTGAAGCTCTACGACGCCCTCGTCGAGAACCGGCGAAGGGTCTACCCCATCGTCGCCGCCTCCCCGGCCGGGCACGCCAACTACGGCGGGAACGTCGTACCCGAAGTCACCGGCCCGGAGATCTTCCGGAAGTACTACCTGCCGCACTACAACGAGGCGGCCGAGATCATGCACCGCTGCGGGAAGAAGATCGGGTGCCACTTCGATGGCAACTGCCGCCTCCTGGCCGAGGCCATCGCCGAGACCGACCTGGACTACATCGAGGCCTTCACCCCCGCCCCCGACACGGACATGAGCCTCGCCGAGGCCCGCGCCGCCTGGGGCGAGAAGGTCCTCTGGCTGAACTTCCCCTCCTCGCTGCACCTGCGCGGGGATGCCGACATCGCCGCCGCCGCCGTCGAGATGCTCGACAGCCTCCCCGCGCCCGATGGCGTCATCGTCGGCATCACCGAGGACATCCCCGCCCACCGCTGGCAGGACAGTTGCCGCGCCATCATGGACGGCCTCGACCGCCACGCCCGCGCCCACCCCCACCTCTACGCCCGCCCGTAGGATTCCCTCAAGCTCGATATCGCCGCCGCCCCCCCGGCTGTCGCCCGCAGGTGCCATGGCGGGCGCTGTTTCCCGCCATGCGGGCAAGCACGATAGGGGTAGGAGGAACCGGTTGAGTTCCCGGCCCCTCCCCCCTCCGAAC
>CAZNSB010000701.1:0-2706 GCA_964575155.1 uncultured Planctomycetaceae bacterium
GGCGCCCCCCGCCGCGCCGCCCCGCGCCGACAGCACCACCTCCAGGGCCAGCGCCTTGCGCGGGCGGAAGCGCCGGGCCAGCGAAAAGATCACCCTGACGAGGAAACCGGGCAGGGACAGGGCCGCCGCCAGGGCCAGAAGCTCCGCCGCCGCCGCCTCCACCATGCCCTCCCAGCAGCAGCCCAGGGCCCGCCCGCTGATCACCCAGAGGCACGCGCTCCAGACCGTCAGCACCGCCCAGATCACCCGCAGCGTCCACCGGCTCAGTCTCTCGGGGGAGCCTGCCCGGTCCCCGGCGGGCGCCACGCCGCCGGGCCAAGGCGCTGCGGGTCTGTCGCCGGCGCTGGTGGCCATGAGGGCAGGCTGCGTTGCTCCGATGCTGGGCTTGCGGGTTCCGAGGGCATGATACGTGGAAGGTCCCGGCAGCGCCAAATGTCATCCGCCCAGGAGGGAGGAGGTGGCGGCGGGCAGGTGGAGGTGTCGGCCCTGGTCGGTCAGGAGGACCAGCCCCCGGGTGGGGCTGACGTCCAGGACGCGCCCGGCGACCTCGCCTTCGCCGCAGGCGACGCGGACGCGGCGGTTGATCATGCCGCAGCGGCTGACCCACCCCTGGTGGACGAGTTCGTCCCGCCCGGCGGCGAGGTCGGCGACGCGCGCGTCGAGCGCCGCCAGCACCGCCCGGCAGACCTCGATGCGCTCGAGCGCCCGACCGGCGACGGCGGCCAGGTGGGTGGCGGCCCGGCCGAGACGCCCGGGGGGCGGGGCGGCGTTGACGTTGACGCCGATGCCGACCACCACCCGCCCGTCGCGGACCTCCACGAGGACGCCGGCCACCTTCCCGCCGTCGAGGACGACGTCGTTCGGCCAGACAAGCTGCGCACGGACGCCGGCGGCGCGGTCGACGCCCTCGGCGACGGCCAGCCCGGCGGCGATGGTCAGCGCCTCCGGCGGGAGTCTCGCTGCCGGCGCGTGCAGCAGGACGCTGGCCAGCACGCCCGTTCCGCGCGGGCACAGCCAGGTCCTTCCCATGCGTCCACGTCCGGCCCGCTGGGCCTCGGCGGTGACCACCCGCGCCTCCGGCCCCGCGTGGGCGGCCGAGTCGAAGGCCACGTCGTTCGTCGAGTGCACCTCGTCGAAGCAGATGACGTGCCGCCCGATGTGCTCGACCGGGAGGGCCCGCTCGATCAGGTGCGCGTCCAGCACCGTCGGCCGAACCAGCCGGAGGCCCGCCGGGCCCCGATCTACCCGGTGCCCGCGCCCCCGCAGCGCCTGGATGGCGGCCTCGAGCCCGGCCCGGTCCACGCCGGCCGACGAGCCCAGCTCGTCCATCCACACGGACTCGCCCCCGCGGTCGTACAGGACCTCCAGGATGCGATCGGCGTCTTGCATGAGGGCACTCGGCGCCCGCCCGCTGCGGACGGGTCAGTCCTTGAAGACCTCCCTGTCGGGCAGATCGTGCAGGTATCCGAGCCCGTGGCAGACGTCGCAGACCTGCCGGTCGTCCATTCGCCCCGCGCCCCCGCAGCGCGCGCAGATCGCCGCGCGATGCCCCTTCGCACGCAGCCGGGCCACCGCACGCTCCACGCGCGTGGTCCGGCGCCTTCGCCGCGAGGCGAGGGTGGTCGCGACGACCACCGCCACGACCACGACCACCGCCACGTATGCCACGATCCGCCAGGCCATGCTCGGCCTCCGGAAGCTGCCGGAGAGGTTCAATCCACCTCCACGTCGAGGGCGATGTCGGCGGCCCCGGCCGAGTGCGTCAACGCCCCCACCGCGATCCGCTCCACGCCGCTTTCGGCGACTGCCCGGACGTTCTCCAGCGTGATCCCGCCGGAGGCCTCCAGCTCGATCCGCCCTTGGGCCCCGGCGGCGTCGCGCAGGGCGACCGCCTCGCGCAGCGTTTCCACGGACATGTTGTCCAGCAGGATGATGTCGACGTTCAGATGGACGACGCTGCGGAACTGCTCCAGCGTGTCGACCTCCAGCTCGATGAAGGCCCCCTGGGGCAGGTAGGGGCGGACCCGCTCCAGCTCCCGCGCCGTCGCGGGGAGGGGCTCCCGGCCCTCCGCGCGGGCCATGATCGCCAGGTGGTTGTCCTTGACCAGGACCGCGTCGTACAGGCCCTTCCGGTGGTTCAGCCCGCCCCCGACGCGGACGGCGTACTTCTCCAGCTCGCGCCACCCGGGCGTCGTCTTCCGCGTGTCGTAGATCCTCGCGCCCGTCCCGGCGACCGCCTCCACGTACGCGCGCGTCGTCGTCGCCACGCCCGACAGCCGCTGGAGGAAGTTCAGCGCGACGCGTTCGGCGGACATCATCGCCCGGACCGGCCCGCGCCACTCCGCCAGCACGCCTCCCGGCAGAATCAGCTTGCCCTCGTCGGCCAGCGGCTGGGTGCGCAACTGCCCGTCGTAGCAGACCGCGATCGTTTCGAGCAGGGCCCCGCCGCAGAACACGACCGGCTGCCGCGCGACGAACCGCCCGGCCGCCGAGACCTCCTGGGGCAGGATCGCGCTGGTGACGTCGCCGGAGCCATCATTGCCGACTGTGGAGCCCGCGCCAGAACCGCAGCCACCGTCTTTGGAGGGCACGTCCTGGGTCTTGCTGGGGGCCATGCCGGAGGTACCGGTTTCTCTCCAATTCGCAGGAGGGCAGGTGAGCGGCTCTTCCGGCTGCAACAGCTACACTACCACCTACTCGGTGAGT
>CAZNSB010000702.1:0-2703 GCA_964575155.1 uncultured Planctomycetaceae bacterium
GGGGAGAATGCGACGACGCGGGGTCCGGTGGGGTGGGGCGCCCACCGGCGCAGCTCCTTCCGGGCGGCGACGTCCCAGATGCGGACGGTGTTGTCGATGCCGACCTTGGGCCCGACCGCCGAGGAAACGGCCCCGGACGCCAGCAGCCGCCCGTCCGCCGAGAAGGCCAGCGCGTAAACCTGGTCGGTGTGCCCGGGCAGGTCGTGGAGGCGTTTTCCCGACTCGACGCGCCAGAGGTCGACGCTCTTGTCGGCCCGGAGGGCCGCCAGCAGCTTTGGCCCGGCCCGCCAGGAGGGCAGGTGCGGCGAGAACGCCAGGCAATTCCACTTCCCCCCGGCGCCGGGGAGGCGGCGGATCTCCTTGCGCTTCTGGAGGTCCCACAAGCGCGCGGTGTAGTCGCCGGCGCTGTTGACGGCGACGGTCTTTGCGTCGGGGCTGAAGGCGATGCAGGAGACGGCCGGCTTGCCACAGGCGACGGCGAAAAGCTCCTTTTCCTCTTTGACCGACCAGAAGCGGGCCGATCCGTCGTAGCAGCCGTAGGCCACCAGCTTACCGTCCGGCGAGACCGCCACGCAGGTGACCTCCTCCCCGGGCGCGTGGATGACGCGCTTCGTCCGCCCGGTGGCGAGGTCCCACAGGCGGACGGTCTTGTCGCCGCCGCCGGAGGCGATGGTCTCGCCGTCGGGGAAGAACGCCAGCCAGACCCGCCCGTGCCGGTGCCCGGTCAGGGTGACGGTCGGCGTGGGCTCGCCGAGCCTCCACAGCCTCACTTCCGCGCCGCGATCAAAGGCGATCCAAGACCGGCCCGGGCGGAAGGCCACCGTGGTCACGCCGAGCAGCGGGTTCTTATGGACGGCGATCTGCCTGCCGGAAGAGACCTCCCAGAGGCGAACCGACCTGTCGTGGCTGCCGGAGGCCAGCAGCTCCCCGTCGGCGGAGAAGGCCAGACAGGCGACGGTGCGCTTATGGCCGGCGATCGTGCGGACCCGCTTTCCCGTGGCCACGTCCCACATCAGGATCTTCCCGTCGCCCAGGCCGGTGGCGAAGGTCTTCCCGTCGGGGGCGAAGGCCACCGAGAACGCCGCCCCCCCCGTGTGGCGCAGGCGGAGAGTCCCCAGCCGGGCAACCGCGCCCGCCGGCAGAGGGTCCCCGCAGCGGTCGGTTTCCGCCGGGCGGGTCGTCGGTGCCTGGGCGGCCGGTGCAGCCAGGACCCCCGGCAGGAGCAGCCAAATGCCGATTGCCGTTCTCATCCGCACGGAGATTGTACCGGCGCGGCGCCTCGGCCGCCAATTCCGCCGGCCGGCACATCCGGGCTCACACACGGTTGACGTTTCCGCCCGCGGCGGCTATTGTACTGTCAATTTTCAGTCTACGGGCGGGTGGCATGGCGGCCGTCGTTTGCCGCCATGCGACCCATCATGGCGGCAGAAAAGCGGCCGCCATGGCACCCGAACTCGCAGTTTTGGCGTTGAAGAACTACTAGGCTCTTGCCGGATTGGGAGAACGGGCTTGTCGGAAGCGCAAGGCGAAAAGCGTCTCTCGGCGCTGGAGAAGGTCCTCCAGATCAGCCGCGACATGGTCGCCACCGCCGACCTGGACGACCTGCTCGGGGTCATCGTCGCCCGGTCCATGGAGCTGCTCGAGTGCGAGCGGGCGAGCCTCTTCCTCTACGAGCCGGACACCGACCAGCTCGTCAGCAAGATCGCCCACGGCGAGAAGGAGATCCGCTTCAGCGCCTCGGCGGGCATCGCCGGGGCGGTCGCCCAGAGCAAGCAGATCCTCAACGTCCCCGACGCCTACGCCGACGAGCGGTTCAACCCCGAGGTGGACCGGCAGACGGGCTTTCGGACGCGGAACATCCTGGCGGTGCCCCTGCTGGACTACTCGGGGGAGCTGGTGGGGGTGCTGGAGGTGCTGAACCGGCGCAGCGGCGAGTTCACGGAAGGGCAGATCAACCTGGCCCGGACGCTGGGCGCGCAGGCGGGGGTGGTGCTTCAGCGTGCCCGGCTGCTGGCGCACTACGTGGAGAAGCAGCGGATGGAGCAGTCGCTGGCGATTGCGCGGCAGATTCAGCAGGACCTGCTGCCCCGGGCGGACCCGCAGGTGGCGGGCTTCGACATTGCGGGGTGGTCCTCGCCGGCGGACGAGACCGGCGGGGACATCTACGACTTCTTCGAGTGGTCGCCGGGGCGGTGGACGCTGACGCTGGCCGACGCCACGGGGCACGGGGTGGGGCCGGCGCTGGTGATCGCCGAGGCCCGGGCGATGCTGCGGGCGCTGAGCTGCGAGGTCTCGGCGGGCGCCGGCGCGGCGGTGGCGCTGGACATCGCCGCGGTCCTGGGGCGCGTCAACGACCTGCTCGTGGAGGATTTGGACAGCGGGCGGTTCGTGACGTGCTTCATCGCCCTGCTGGACGCCGGTGGCGGGCGCGTCCGCTACGCCTCGGCCGGTCAGGGGCCGATCCTTTTTTACGACCGCGGGTCGGACCGCTTCGATGAGTTGGGCGCCACCGCCCTGCCGCTGGGCGTCATGGAGGGCATGGACATCGACGAGCCGGTGGAGCGGTCGCTGGCTTGCGGCGACATGATGGTAGTGGTCACGGACGGGTTCTTCGAGGCCATCGGCGACGACGACGAGCAGTTCGGCATTCCCCGGATGTGCGACGTGCTGCGGCGCGACCGCGACCTGCCCGCCGCCGAGATG
>CAZNSB010000703.1:0-2699 GCA_964575155.1 uncultured Planctomycetaceae bacterium
GGGTATCTACGATCGCTACGGCCGGGAAGAGGACATAACCGTATCCCTCTCGAAGAAGGACGTGGCGGCCCTGATCGGGACCACCCAGGAGTCGCTCTCGCGGCTGATCCACCGGTGGCAGGGGGAGGAGTTGATGAGCTGGAAGGGCCGCCGGATCCGGCTGAAGCGGGGCTTCTGGGAGGAGCGAACCGAATCCCACGAGAGATAATGATTGACCCTCCCCGAAGGGTGCCCTACAATAGGCTGTCTCGCTGCGGGCGGAGACTCCGAACCAACGATCAGATCAGATGCCGATGGCCTTTCGAGGAGGTAACAAAAGCCTGTCCCCATCCGCCGAGTCGGCGGATCCCCTCTTCACTTCGGGTGTGGAGAAGCACTTCCTCGCCCTCTCCGGCGAGCGCCTCCGTTACGAGCCGGATGAGAAGTTAGGGGTTATCACCGTCAACAACTTCCCCGACCTGGGACGCCTCGCGGCCCTGCGGTTCCTGGAATGGGTGATCGAGCATCCGGATGGGGTGATCTCCCTGCCCACCGGCAGAACACCGGAGTACTTCATCAAGGAGGTGCGCCGGATCCTCTCCGGTTGGGACGATCCGGCGGTGCGGGCGGAGCTCGAGGAGGTGGGGCTGGGCGGCCGTGGGCGGCCGGATCTGCGGGGATTGCGGTTTGCGCAGATCGATGAGTTCTACCCGATGAATCCCCTTCACCACAACAGCTTCTACGCCTATGTGAACCGGTTCTATATAGACGGGTTCGGGCTGGATCCCCGGAAGGCCCTCTTCATCAACTGTGAGAAGATCGGACTTCCCGCCGGCATGGGGCTGGAGGAGGTGTGGCCCGAGGATGAGGTGGATCTGAGCCTCCGTTACCGCTCGCCCCGAGGCGATCAGGAACGCCTCCAGAGCCGGGTGCTGGCGGGTATCGATCAGTGGTGCGGCGAGTATGAGGACAGGATCCGGGATATGGGGGGAATCGGCTTCTTTTTGGGGGGCATCGGACCGGACGGGCATATCGGTTTCAACATACGGGGCTCCGACCTCCACTCGACAACCCGGCTTTCCGCCGTCAACTACGAGACCCAGGCCGCTGCCGCCTCCGACCTGGGGGGCATAGAGGTAGCCAGAAAGAGACTGGTGATCACCATCGGTTTGGCCACCATCAGCTATAATCCTGAGTGCAGCGCCGTCATCATGGCCGCCGGTGAGGCGAAGAAAACGATCGTCGCCGAGGCCATCCGGAGCCCCAGGCATGTCCTCTGTCCCCCCTCGGCCCTGCAGCTTTTGCCCCGGGCCAGGTTCTATATCACCCGAGGGGCGTCCGGAGACCTGACGGCCCGCCGCTCGCTCAGGGGGGCAGTGGACGAGATCATACGGCGGACGCGCCGCTGGAGCTTGAGCTCCAGGCCCTCCTGCCCGCATACGAAATCCGCCAGGACGCCGGGGCATATCTTCAAGTGGGCCGCTGCATCGGCAACAGAGAATCCGGTTTGCAGCAGCCAGGCAACGAAGCGTTCCCTCAACGTGCCCTGGTTGAGCATGTGCAGGGGATCCATTTCAGTTGCCCGCAGTCCGGCCATCATATGCCTCCACCTTCAACCCTCTTTTGCCCGCCGGTGTCCAGCGTCTCCAGCTTCCCCCTCGGGAGTAAATTGTGCCCGGGCCGCCTCTCGGGCGGCCAGTTCGGCGTCCAGCTCAGCGCATAAGCGGGGATACTCCCTCGTTCGCGGGCTATCCTCGCCACGCAGCCGGGCAATCGCGAGTTCCTCGACTTCCGTCATCCGCCGGTAAATGCTCTTCTCGCGTCTGCGCGGGCGCGGCTCTTCCGCCTCCGCGCGGGCCTCGACCTGCGCCTGCGCGGCCTCATCGGCGTCCGGCAGGGCAAGGGTTTCCCTCTCTTCCTGGAGCCGGGCCGCGACGGCCCGGTATGCCCCCGTCGGATCCAGCGCGGCGACCTCGTTTGCGCCGGTGATTTCGGCCTTGACGGCGGCCAGGTGCGTGCGCTGCGCACGCCCTGCGCGTTTCGCAATTAGGTTTCCCTCCCCCCACGCCAACCACTTGGCCTTGGGCGTCTCCCGGACGGCCAAAACCCGGCGGTCATGGGTGTAACACGTTATCCATTCCGGGGTTGCGGGATCCGACGCTACCTTGACATCGCAGGCGATATAAACAGCCAGAGCATCGGATAAATACTGCCGGCCATTTACTACCCTGGCCATGAGTCAGTTTGCATTCAGCATAAGAGTTGGGTATAGTTTCATGGTATGAATCAAGATGCCCGATCTTTGAGTCCACAGACGCAGGCCGCGCTGCGCCAGCGCGCGGTCAAGGCCGTCCTGGACGGCATGACCCAGATGGCCGTAGCCAAGGCCTTCGCTGTCACGCGCCAGGCGGTCGGCAAGTGGATGAAGGCCTACCGCCGGGGCGGTCTCGGTGCTCTGGCGGCGAGGAAGCGCGGGCCCAAAGGCGCGCGCGGAAAACTCAAGGGCTGGCAGGCGGCCGCCGTGTGCAAGCTGATCCGGGATGGCCACCCCGAGCAGCTCAACCGGCCGTTCTTTTTGTGGACGTCCGATGCTGTGCGGCAACTGATCCAGAGGAAGTACGCTGTGGCCCTGTCGGCCCGGTCGGTGCGGCGCTACCTGGCCCGGTGGGGCTTCACGCCCCAGAAGCCTAGGCGCCGGGCCTACGAGCGCGACCCAGAGG
>CAZNSB010000704.1:0-2691 GCA_964575155.1 uncultured Planctomycetaceae bacterium
GGAAGGAATGACGGCGTCCGCCCGGCGACGCGGCCGGGGCCCGTTGACAAAAGGACGATTCATGCCTACGACCATCAACGGCATCGGCACGACCTACTACGGGAAGAAGAACCTCTCGACCCGCACCGACGTCTGCGAGCACTGCAGCAGGAGGGGCGAGCTTCAAAGCTACCAGACGCGCTTGTGGTTCGTGGTTCTGTTCATTCCCGTGATCCCGCTGGGGCGGAGGCAGATCATCGACTACTGCCCCCACTGCACGCGGCATCGCCGCATGGACATCGAGCAGTGGGCCGAATTCACGCGAACCGTGCTCGATGAGAGCCGCCAGAGAATGGCCGACAACCCCGCCGATCCCGAGGCCGCCCTCGACTGCCTCTCCTGCCTGGGGTGGATGGGCCAGGCCGCCGAAGCCGACCGGCTGGCCGAGCGGCTCAGCAAGAACTTCCCCGATCACGCCGAGGTGCAGATGGCCGTCGGAAGCTGGTACGAGATGACCGGCCGGAACGACCAGGCCGACGTGGCGTTCCTCTCGGCCCTGAAGGCCGATCCGGAAAACACCGACGCCAGGCGGGCCGTCGGCATCTACCTCCTCGAGAAGGGCCAGCTCGCCAAGGCCCGCGAGCTTCTGGCCTTCATGGAGGAGGCGGGCCCCCACCAGGACCCGGCGGTGCTGATCCTGCTGGCCCGGGCCCATCAGGACGCCGCCCAGCACGCCGAGGCCCTGGAGGTGTTCTCGAAGGCCGCCGCCGCGGCCCCGGAGCTTGCCCGCGACAGGGGCTTCCGGAAGCTGGTGGGGGCCTCCGAGCGGGCGGTGCCGGAGTCGCGGCCGATCCTGCCGGCGGTGCCGATCTATCGCCGCCGGGCGCCGTGGGTCATTGGGGTGCTGGCGGCGGCGCTGGGCGGCGCCGCTGGTGTCAATTACTACATCGCCGCCCACCGCACGGTGCACGTCGTCAACGGCCTGAGGGTGCCGATTTCCGTTCGTTTCGACGGCGGCTCGCCGGTCACCGTCGGGGCGGGGCAGAGGAGGGAAGTCACCCTTGCCGAGGGCGCTCACCGGGCGTGGGTCTCCGCGGCCGGGCTGGCGCCGCAGACCGAGCGCTTCACCCTGGCCGCCGGCTATTTCGAGCGGTACTTCGACGACCCCACGTTCATCTTCAACCCCGGCGGGGCCGCCGTCATCCTCTGGGAGGAGGCCTTCTACAGCGACCTCCCGAGCAGGCCCGAGAACAATTGCCGGTTCCACCTGGGCCGGTCTTTCTTGAGCTTCCAGGGCATCGACTATGCCTTCGGGGAGTTTCCCGAGAAGATCCGCGTGGAGAGATCCCCCGGCGCCGTCTTCGGCAGGACGCGCGTGGCCATGCTGCCCTGGCCGCCCAGCGCGGTCCTGGCCCTTGGGGAGCTGTCGCCGCCGACGGACGACAAGATGCGGTTCGCCGAATCGCACCTCCGCGCCGACCCCGACGACAAGACGCTGCTGGGGGCCTACTGCGCCCTGGCGGTGGAGGATCAGCGGCAGGGGCGCTGCCGCGATTTCCTGGCCGGCGGGCTCAAGGCCCGGCCGGCGCGCGTCGAATGGCACCGGGCCTACCAGAACGTCTCCCGCCAGACGCCCCACGCCGAGGGGATGATCCAGGAGTACCGCCGGCTGGTGGCCGCCGAGCCCGACAACGCTGACATCCTCTACCTCATGGGCCGCGTCACCCCCGACAGCGGCGCCGCCATGGCCTGCTTCGACAAGGCCATCGCCGCCGACGCCGACAACCCGTATCCGTGGTACGCCAAGAGCGTCCACCTGAAGTCGGCGGGCAGGTTTGCCGAGGCCAAGGCCTGCTGCGCCAAGGCGCTGGCGCGGAGGGGCGACGATCCCGAGGTCCGGGCGCAGTGGTACGACGTCCGCTTTGCCCTGGGCGAGCACAAGGCCCTCACCGAGGAGGTCCGCCGAAAGATACGCCGCGAGCCCCTGGCCATCGAGCATCGGATTCAGCTTCCCGAGCTGCTGGCCGCCCAGGAAGACCTGCATGCCGCCCGCCGCGAGCACGAGGCCTTCGCCGAGGCGACGAAGAAGGAATGGCTGGGCGATCCCTTTCAGCGGGCGCTGCTTGCCCGGATCGAGCTGCTGTACCTGGAGAAGGACTTCGAGGGGTTGCTGAAGGCGTGCGGCTCGCTGAACGACAAGCGGTTGGCGAGGGAGATTGCCTTCCAGGCGTACCTGGAGCTGGCCCAGCCGGAGAAGGCGGCGGAGGCGATCGGGCGGTCGACGGCTGCCCAGGCCGGCTATCGCAGCCTGCTGCTGAGCATCGCCTGCGCCTTGACCGGCGAAAGCCAGAAGGCCCGCACCTGGCGGGAGCGGGCGGCGGCGCAGTTGGCCCGGCTGCGGGGCGAGTCCGGGCGGGTCGCCGATCTTCTCAAGAAGGGCGGGGACGTTTCGGTCGAGGAACTGACCGCCGTGGTCACGATTCCTGCATACAAGGCCGCCCTGCTCGTGGCCCTGGCCGAGAGCGCTCCGGGAAAGAAGGCCGAATTGCTCGCCCTGGCGGAGAAGCTCAACTATCGGCGCCTCTTCCCGCACCATTTCCTGGCCCGCGCCGTCCAGGCGATGAGGCAGCAGCCTTGACCGGCCTGGCCCGGGCGCCGGCCTCGCCGGCGGTCCTCGGGGCCGCCCCGCCGATGGACACCGACCGGCGGGGG
>CAZNSB010000705.1:0-2689 GCA_964575155.1 uncultured Planctomycetaceae bacterium
GAAATTTTCACATTCTTTCCAGGCGATGTGTTGCAGATGGGTGAAGTGTTACGGCAGGATGAGCTGGTTGCTGTTGTACCAACTGGAGCGGTAGTTGGCCGTGCCCGCTGCCGAGCCCTCGGTGGGATACCAGATGTAGTACGACCCCATGGGGTCAAGCGCGACCGACGTCCGGCTCCCCACATACTGATACAAACTCATCCCGTCGGCGTAGCCGATGGGGTCGCGGGTGGTGAAGCGGCCGAGGCGGGGGTGGAGGTATCGGGCGCGGTTGTAGATCAGGCCGAACTCCTTGTCGTGGAGGAGGCCCTGGTGGCCGAAGTCGCAGACGCCCAGCGGCAGGATGCGGTCGGTGTCGTCCAGCCCCCCGGCCGAGTCCAGCCGGGGGTGGCTCACGAGCGGGTCGTTGACCCGGGCGTCCTTCTGGCCGAGATCGTTGACGACCTTGATGTAGTCGCTGACGTCCACCTCGCCGTTGGGGGCCGGGTCCTTCCGGTCCGAGGCCGGCGGGCAGTCCTGCCCCAGTGAATTGGTTATGGCCGTCATGTCGTTGACGTCCACCACGCCGTCGTCGTTGACGTCGGTGATGATCCAGTCGTGGCTGTAGACGGTCCGCTGCCCGTACGGCGTGTACTCGTACCGTTCGATGAGGGTGCCATTGGCGTCGGCCGAGCCCAGGACGTTGAAGTTGGCGTCCTGGAGGATGTAGAAGTACCGCTCGCAGCGGCCGCCGCTGCCTTCGGTGGTGTCGCCGGGGTCCTGGTTCATGGCGGTCTGGAGGAGTTCGTCCACGTACGTCAGCCCCCAGACCTGCTGGCTGAGCACGCGGCTGCTGCCGTTTCGGGTCTCGATCATCCTCTGCCCGCCTGCCTGCCCGCCTGGCGCCAGCCAGGTAGGCAGGTCGTAGTAGTAGTGGTACGTGCAGTCCCAGTCGCCGGAGTTCTGGGCTTCTTTGGTTATTCTACGCCCCAGGGCGTCGGCCCGCCAAGGCGGCGATGACGGTTCCGGTCTGGACCGTGCCGCCGCTGTCGCGGTAGGGCGCAGGCTGCGTCGAGTTTCGCAGTGGCGAGCCCCACCGTTCCCCTATTCCGCGGGCAACACCTGCCTGCCTGACGCAGGCAGGCAGGAGTTGCCCGCCCTGCCTGGCTGTCGCGGGGGGGGGTGCGAGCAGGCGCCCCAGGACGTTAATGCACCGGCGGCGGATTCTTTGCTGCAAGACCTGCGGGGTTGAGGTTATACTGGAGGGGTCGGGGGGGAAGCAGTGTGCGCGAGACGAAGGCACCGTCCGCCTTTTAGCGCGGCTGTGCGGCTGTTGAGGAGTCGGCGAATGAGCATTGATTCGCGATGGCGGGGGGTGGTGTCGGTGGGGTTGGCGTGGGCGGTGGCGGCGTCGGCTTCGGCGGCGCCGCCGAGGAAGCCGCCGCTGGTCTTCTCCGACGAGGCCGTCGGCAAGGCCATCGAGATGGGCAAGAAGTACCTGTGGTCGCTGTACGACGAGAAGGCGGGCTGCTGGCCCGGGCCGAAGGGGTATGAGGGCGGGCACACGTCGCTGGCGCTGCTGGCGCTGCTGTCGGCGGGGCAGAAACACACCGACGTGCGGGTGCGGCGCGCGCTGAAGCACCTCGCGGAGATCGACAGCAAGAAGACGTACGTGCTGGGCCTGCGGGCGCAGGTGTGGGCGATGCTCCCGCGGAAGCTGGGGAGGGTCTGGCTGGAGAAGGACGCGACGCGCCTGATGAAGAGCATCGGCCAGCCCGTCGACGAGTGGCCGAAGGATCTCCAGGCGGCGCTGAAGGCGAACATCCGGTACGGCAGCTACGGGTACGGCAGCACGGGCAAGCCGGGCGGCGGGGACCACAGCAACAGCCAGTTCGGCGTGCTGGGGGTGTGGGCGGCGGCCCGGCGGGACGTGGAGATCCCCCGGCGGTACTGGCAGTTGGTCTTCGAGCACTGGAGGGCCACCCAGAACGCCGACGGCGGGTGGAGCTACGGGTACGCGTACGGGGGCAACCCGAAGGGGGGCTCCTCGCACACGATGACGGCGGCGGGGCTGGCGAGCACCTTCGTGGCCTTCGACAACCTGTACAAGGAGCAGTTCGTCAAGTGCGGGCTGAACCCGGTGGTACCGAGCATCCAGGGCGGGCTGGACTGGTTCGACCGGAAGTTCGTGCCGACCGGCGGGGGGTACTACCTCTACGGCGTGGAGCGGGTGGGGCTGGCGTGCGGGTACAAGTACTTCGGGAAGAAGGACTGGTACAAGCTGGGGGCGACGCGCCTGATCCGCGCCCAGCGGAACGGCGGGTGGCGCGGGCTGGTGAACAGCAGCTTCATCATGATGTTCCTGGTCCGCGGGCGGGCGCCCGTGCTGTTCAACCGGCTGGATTACACCGGCGACTGGAACAACCGCCCGCGCGCCCTGGCCAACCTCATGCGCTGGATGACCGACGAGATAGCCGAATACGGCGTGAGCTGGCAGATCGTCAACCTGCGGGTGGGCGTCGAGGAGTGGCACGACGCGCCGATCCTTCTGATCAGCGGGGCGAAGCGGCCGAAGTTCACCGAGGAGGAGCTGGCCAAGCTGCGGGAGTTCGTCTGGCAGGGGGGGACGATCCTGACCGTGGGCGAGTGCGGGGGCCGGCTGCGGAACGCGTTCGACCGGGCCTGGCGCGGCGTGGGGGGACAGATGGGG
>CAZNSB010000706.1:0-2668 GCA_964575155.1 uncultured Planctomycetaceae bacterium
TGAAGCTCCAGAAGCAGTTGGCGGGGAAGGTGCTGGGTGTCCTCACCGGCCGGGCCGACGCCCGGCAGTTCGTCAGCAGGCTGCCGGTCTGGACGGACTCGGTTCCGGCCAGCAGGCTGCTGTATGAGGGGGTGGATCATTTCGACGCCGGCCGGCACGAGCAGGGCTGGCTGCACTTCCGCCGGGCGCTGCGGCAGGACCCGACGTACGCGGACGCCAGGTATTGGGCCGCCAGAATGTTCTACTACCAGCTCCGGTACGCCCACGCCCTGGCGGACCTGGAGCCATTCCTGCGGCAGTTTCCCAAGCATCCCCGTACGGCCGACGCGATCCGCGAAGTTGTCGAGTCGAGGCTGATGGCGCTCCAGAGTCCCGGAGAAGCCATCGACTTCTTCGAACGACTCGGCGCTGGTATCGGCGATGCGGACGTGTATGAGCCACACGGCAATTTCGGCGGGCTGGCAGCCAGCACAATTCCGGCCAAAGTCTGGCTGGCCCTGCGCATCGCGCAGGCCAAGAAGCACGCGCACGACTACTGGGGCGCCTGGCGCGCCTGTCGCCGCGCCTGGCAGCTTGCCCGCCCGCTTTGGCCGGCTCGTCCGTCGATCATTCACACGCTGGGGAGCATCTGCAAGGAATGGGACGAGCTGTGGGTCGATGGGCGGCGGATCGTCTCGGCGTTCCCCGAACTGGCGTTCGTCGTCGGGCCGAAGAAGCGGACATTCGTGCTTCCATTGCCTAATCCTGCCCCCATCGAATACAACGGGACTCGCCGGATCCCGTGGCTCGTCGCCCGGGATGGGTGGCTGATCATGGCCGTTACGTTCCGGGCAGCTTTCCGCCGGCCAAATGAAAGGTCGAGAGTCAACCTTGTCGTCCGCGGCGGCAAGTCCATCGCCTTCGTCGGCCCTGACGGCGAGAGCTGGCAGGTGCCGCTGCAACTGAAGCAGCGGAAAACCGGCCTGGCGCCGGCCGTCTCAAGCCATTTCAAGTTCGTCCGTGGATTGCGGTGTCTTGGCTTCAACGCGGACTACATCACCCCCGAAACGGATCGGATCGAAGTGGAAGTGGAGTTGTGGCCCGAGTCCAAGACCGCCGGGCTCGCCGTCGAAGGTGTACGACCTGAAGAGTACCAGATACGCCTGGCCGCGCCTGGCAGGGGTCCGAACGAATACGTTACGGCCATCGACGGGCGCCATGCTCTCCGCGCCGACCTTTTCCCTGACCAGGGCCACGGCGGGTGGCGCCCGGGCCGCTACGCAGTCCATTTCGTCAACACGATCCCGGGGCAGTGGTACAGGCCCTTCAGACGGATGAGCCAGGAGTTGAAAGCAGGGAGCGTCCGGCGTTGTCGGCCGAAGCGAGTCTCTCTGGAACACATCGCGATCCAAAGGTACGGCCGTTTGCCTCATTGCATTGCCGATGCGCGCAAGTACCCGAGTTTCCTCCTGCCCAATCCTTTTCGAACGATGCGGGCCCACCCACAGGCGGCAAAGACCGCCGACGGCGCCCGCAGGGCCTTCATACCACCGGGATTCTACGGGCGGGCACGCGTCTGTCTCGTCGCCCCGGCGGCGGGACGGTTGTTTGCAGTGTGGCACTACCGGCAGGACCTTTGGTATGCGACCAGCAGCGACGGGGGCCGAAACTGGACCGCGCAGAAACGCCTGCCCGTGCCCGTCAACAGCGCTCATCGTGAACTCAGTCCTCACCTGTTCCGCGATCATCGAGGTCGGTACTGTCTGGTGTTCGTTTCCGACCGCGACCTCCTGCGCCGGCTCACACCCTACATTTGCACAAGCACGGATCTCCAAGTTTGGCAGAGGCCAAGAAGGATTTGCAGCGGCGAATCCGCATACGCGTTCGCGTATCAGGACAGACAACATCGATACGTACTGATCCAGGACGGGCGGCGGAGCGTCTGGCAGAGGCGCTCCAGCGACCTGATCACGTGGACGCCGGCGACTCCCCTACTTTCCTGCCCCGACAGCGCGGCCATGTTTCGGCCCTATGTGGTCCGCGGCGGCGATGGGCAATTCCATCTGCTTGTTCATAGTGTTAGAAGGGGAAGGGGCCGTGAGGACCTCAGGCCCACACTGCTGGTCAGCTCCGGCGCGGACGGGATCACCTGGTCGCCCGCGCGCGTCCTCGGTCTTGGGGATGGCTACGTGGCCAACTCCTACGCCGCGGCCGCAGTCGATGGCCTGCTGGTCTATGCGGACTACTATGCTGACGAAGGGGGCCGTCCCAAGCTTGCCCGGTTCTACCGCGCCAGCAAAGGCACCTGGTGGCGGGGGCGCGAACGGCTGTCGGTGATGCCCGGATGGGCCGGCTCCACCTGCCGGACCGCGGGCGGGCGCTTGCTGCTGGCAACGAGCGATGACCAGGCGAACGTCTGGTGCGTCGAATGCACCGGCCCTGCTAAGGAAATCGAACGTGCGAAGGCCAAGACGGTCCAACTCGACACGCTCCCGCGATAGCATGTTCAGCACCTGCGGGAGAGCCGACATGTCCCATATCGCCAAGATGCTCGCCGCGCCCGCCCTGGCGCTGCTGATGGCATGGTCCCCGGCCGGGCCGGTGCCGGCCGATACGCCCAGACCCAAGACCATTTGCGCTGCGCCGTTGAGCAACAACACCGGCGATGCCCGCTACGACGCCCTGGCCG
>CAZNSB010000707.1:0-2665 GCA_964575155.1 uncultured Planctomycetaceae bacterium
CCGGCGAAAAAGCCCGTAGGCCGGGGGACCGCCCCCGCCCCCTGCCCCAGCCCCAAGCCCGTGGCACAGGTTCAAAACCTGGGCTACCTACCTCTTTCAGCCCTTCGGCCCTGCGAGAACCGGTCAGTTTGCGTCAATAGAAAACCATATGATGTCCCCGGATATGGCGACGGACTGCCTGGCCGCGGCCGAGGCCGCCGGCCTCAAACGCGTCCGCGTCGGAAACCTCCGCCTGCTGAGGTGAAGTCCGTGCGGCGGGCGGGCGCGGCAGGAGAAGCGGGCGGGGCCCCGTCCCGCCGGGGCGAGAATGTCCCCCCGGGCATCGCGCAGTGCGGGTATAATGTGCGAGTGAGCCGGTCCGTTCCAAGCTGGAGGTGGACCCTTTGCGTGTGCCTGTTGCTGATTGCCGCTCCCGCCCGGGCGCTCGACGTCGCCGTGCCGTACGTGCACGCTGACTTCCTCCACGGCAAGGGCTATACCGGCAGCGGGGTGGAGATCGGCGTGCTCGACCTGTTCATGGCCGACGACACCCACCCGGCGATCAGCGGCAATTACCGCGGCAGCGTGAAGTTCGTCAGGGGTGGGGCGTGGATGTCGGCCCACGCCACGGAGGTCGCCGGCACGGCGGCCAGTCAGGACGCGACCTACCTGGGCGCCGCCCCCTCGGCCGGCTGGTGGACCGGACAGACCACCAAGCGCAGCGTCAAGACCACCATCCGCACCCAGACGGTCGCCGCCGAGACCTTCGCCCAGGGCCTCGACAGCCTCGGCGGGAACCCCGTCGAGGTCATCACGCTGAGCATCGGGCTGTCCGGCGACACCGCCGCCGCCGATCAGTGGTCCCTGGCCCTCGACCACGTCGTCCATGACAACGGCGTGACGATCACCGTGGCGGCCGGCAACACCGGGCCGGGAACCGGTACCCTCGACGGCCTGCCCGCCGGGGCGTACAACGCCATCATCGTCGGCGCCACCGGCGACAGCGGGTTGGAGAACTACGGGCACGTCGCCGGCTACAGCAGCCGGGGCCCCACCACCGACGGGCGCTGCAAGCCGGACATCATCGCCCCCGGCTCGGCCATGCACATGCCGACACTGGGGGGGGGATGGACCGACTCCAACGGGACCAGCTTCGCCACGCCGCTGGTCGCCGGCGGCGCCGCCCTCCTCATCGACATGGGCCGGAGCCTCGGACACGCCACCGACCCCAAGGTCATCAAGAGCGTCCTGCTGAACTCCGCGGACAAGCTCCCCGGGTGGTCGAACACCCCCACCCGCCCGCTGGATTGCAGCCAGGGGGCCGGGCAGATGAACCTGCGAACCGCCCACCGCCAGTACCTCGCCGCCGAGCAGGACCCCGGGAACGTCTCCGGGATCGGGTGGGACCGGGACGAATCGGCCGACGGCAGCGAGAACCTCTACGCCATGGGACCGCCCCTCCCCCCCGGGGCCGTCGTCACCGTCACCCTCACCTGGGACCGCATCGTCACCACCAACTCCGAACCCATCGAGACGGCCACCTACCGTTTCGATCACCTGGACGACCTGAACCTGTACCTCTACCAGGCCGACGACCTCACCACCCCCCTGGCCCGCTCCGTCAGCACCATCGACAACGTGGAGCACGTCCGCTTCTCCGTCACCGACGCCGGGCGGTACGTCATCGGCGTGGGCCTGGCCGGCGGGTCCCCCGGCGACGCGGCGACCTACGGCTTGGCGTGGTCGGCGGCCCCGGGCGCCGGGCTCGACCACCCCGGCGACGCCAACCTCGACGGCGAGGTGGACGTCCTCGATCTGACAGCCGTCGCCAACCACTTCGCCGCCGGCGACGCCACCTGGTTCGAGGGCGACTTCAACTCCGACGGCGCCGTGGACGTCCTGGACCTGGCCGCGGTGGCCAATCACTTCGGCTGGACCGCCGGCGCCGCCGCCGGCGCCGCCGCGGTCCCCGAGCCGGCCTCGGCGGCCCTGCTGCTGTTGGGCGGGGCGGCGCTGGCCTGGCGGAAGAGGCGATAGGTCAGCCGGATCGCCTGCGCCCCGGCGGCCTCGCCGGCGATCCTGGCCCCGGCGCCCTGTCCCTGCCTGCGGCAGGCGGGCGCCTGTGCCCCAACCCTGCACCCTGCCCGCGACCAGGCCGGCGGCAGATTTGTTTCGAAAAGGCCCGGGGGCAAGCTAAACTGGCCGGGTGCGGGAAAAGGGGCGTGCGGCGGCCCGTGACCCGCACTGGCTTGCCAAGGCGGTTCGGCGAATGAGCGAGATCGTTCGGCCCTTCTACATCATGGCCAAGCCGGTCTGCGGCGTGTGCAACCTCGACTGTGCCTATTGCTACTACACCATGAAGCCGAGAGAGCTGTACCCCGACACCGACAACTTCATGATGAGCGACGAGGTCCTGGAGCGGTACACGCGCGAGTACCTGGCGGCGTCGCCGATCCAGGCGAACTTCGGCTGGCAGGGGGGCGAGCCGCTGCTGGCGGGGAAGGAGTTCTTCGGCAAGGCGGTGGCGTTTCAGAAGCAGTACGGCCGAGACGGCCAGGAGGTCGCCAACGCCATGCAGACCAACGGCACCCTCATCGACGAGGAGTGGGCCGAGTTCTTCGCCGAGTCCAACTTCCTGGTGGGCATCAGCCTGGACGGCCCGCCGGAGTGGCACGACCACTTCCGC
>CAZNSB010000708.1:0-2662 GCA_964575155.1 uncultured Planctomycetaceae bacterium
TCCATGACCCACAGCAGCAGGTGCATCAGCGGCGTGCCCGGGACGTCGATGGTGGCCAGCCCGGAGGCGGCGATCTCGGCGGCGGCGTGGGCGTAGTCGGGCTCGTACAGCTCGTCCTCGACCATGCCCCGGTAGGCGGAGAAGGACTCTGTGCCCTTGACCAGGTGCTCGCGCGTGAAGGCCGTCCCGCTGGTGGGATCCCACCGCTGCCGCCGGCGGAGGTCGCCGGCGGGCGCGTGGATCGTCGTGAGCCCCGACGGGTCGGTCTCGATTTCCACGCGCCGCCGCCGCGTGCGGACCGAGACGACCCGGTGGAGGTGGTCGGCGCCGATGCCGGCCGCGCAGGCGGCCTCCATGGCCAGCCGGTCCTCGCCGGGCGCGCCCGCGTCGCCGCCCGTCGCCCCCTCCCCGAGCGCCTTCCGGACGAACCCCTCGTTCAGCTCCGGCAGCCACGGCAGCCGGTCCGGCTTGCCCCCGGAGATCAGTTTGGCGATGCGCTCACTTGACATGGGTTCCGGCGACGGTCCCCTCATACGATACCCGTGACGCCCCCCTCCCGGCAAGGGCGCGGAAGAAATGCCGTTTCCCGGCCAAAAAGTCGCCCCGGCCCTATTGACAAGAACGTCGATTGCCGATATAATCCTTGGAGAGCGCGCTGGGGTATGAGCATGGAACTCATCCATCATTCATATCCATCAGCATGTCCGTGGATGGCCCCGGCACGCTCGCGAGCCGCTGTGTAGCGCGGGTCGGTGGCCAGGTCCGTAGTCATTTGACGGGACAAGGCGGCCCGGTGGGGCCGTGCGCGCGTCCAGAGGCCCATGGTCTCCATAGAAGTCATCCAGGGACCCGACAAGGGCAAGGTCTTCGAGGTCTCGCAGAGCGATACGGTCATCGGCCGGGAGAGCGACGGCACGCCCCTGACCGACGGGACCGTCTCGCGTCGTCATGCCCGGCTGGTGGAGGTGAACGGTCACTGGGAGATCGCGGACGACGGCTCGGCGAACGGGACCTTCGTCAACGGCATTCGGATCACCAAGCCGACCCGGCTGCACACGGGCGACCAGATCCGCTGCGGGGCCACGCTGCTGGTCTTCGAGGCGGTCGCCGGCGGGGCGGGCGCCCGGCTGGACGTGGACGAGAACGGGCGGTTCATGGAGGCGGCGATCGTCGCGACCGTCCCCAGCAGCGACGACTCCGTCGTCCTGCCCACCCCGGAGGCCGGGGCCGAGGCCATCGACAACCTCCGCATCCTCTACAAGCTCACCACCGAGGTGTCGTCCATCTTCAACCTCGACCAGCTCTGCCAGCGGACCATCGACGTCATCTTCGAGGTGGTCCACGCCGATCGGGCGTTCGTCCTGCTCTTCGGCGAGGGCAACAGGCTCACCGTCAGGGCCTCCCGGACCCGCGGGGAGGCCAACGGCGGGCAGATGCCCGTCAGCCGGACCATCATCAACGAGGTCGTCCGCCAGCAGGCCGGCATCCTCTCCTCCAACGCCATGCGCGACAAGCGCTTCAGCTCCGGCAAGAGCGTGCACGACTTCGGCATTCGCTCGGCCATCTGCGTGCCCATCAAGGGGCGGGAGAAGATTCTCGGCGTCATCCACGTCGACACCAGCGTCTCCAACCACACCTACTCGACGGAGCAGCTCCGGCTGCTGACGGCGCTGGGCATACAGGCGGGGCTGGCGATCGACAACGGCCGGCTTCACGAGGCGGCGGTGAGGAGCGAGCGGCTGACGGCGGTGGGCGAGACGGTGGCCGCCCTAAGCCATCACATCAAGAACATCCTCCAGGCCCTGGGCGGGGGCACGGAGCTTCTGGAGAAGGCCCTTACCGAGGGCGACGCCGCGAAGGCAAGCAAGGCCTGGCCCATCGTCGGCCGGGGGCTCGACCGCGTCAACGCCGTCATCCTCAACATGCTCGCCTTCTCCAAGCCCCGCCCCCCCATGCTAGAGACCGCCAACGTCAACCAGGTCCTCACCGAGTGCGTCGACCTGATGACCCCCCAGGCCGAGGAACGCGGCGCCGTGCTCATGATCGACCTCGGCGACCTCCCGCCCATGCCCGCCGACCCCGGCGGCCTGCACCAGGCGTTCCTCAACTTCCTCACCAACGCCCTCGATGCCGTCGAGGGCACCGAAGACGGCGTCATCACCGTCCGAAGCGAGTTCGACCCCCTCAGCCGACAGGTCATCATCCGCGTCATCGACAACGGCGCCGGCATGGAACCCGAGCAGGTCGGCCGGATCTTCGAGGTCTTCTACACCACCAAGGGCCACAAGGGCACGGGGCTCGGCCTGGCCGTCGCCAACAAGGTCATCAAGGAGCACGCAGGACGGATCGACGTCCAAAGCGCCCCGGGCGAGGGGACCACCTTCACCATCATCCTGCCCCTCCACCCCGCCGCGCCCAGGAGCTCAGACGACACAGTTGCCCCGTAAGTCCTTCTGCAACAAAGCATTGCTAACAGGCGGCCGCCCCTGCCCTCCCCTTCACCACTCCAGGTCGGGCAGGTTGTCTCCGGCGGGGGCGGGCTTGCCCGGCTGGGCGGGCGCGTCGTCGTCGGCCTTGGCGCCCGCCAGCGTCTTCCCGGAAGCGTAGAGCACGATGTTGCGCATGCTTCGGAAGGCGGATTCCGGCTGGTACCCCTTCGGCC
>CAZNSB010000709.1:0-2650 GCA_964575155.1 uncultured Planctomycetaceae bacterium
GGAAATGCCGTGTACCTTCGGGTACCGCGGGTTCGAATCCCGCCCTCTCCGTTGGCCGGGCGGGCGCGCCTCGGCGGCAGGGCGCGGCGTCCCGGGCAGAGGCGGGAGCGAGCCATGTTCACCCGGAAAACCCCGTTCGTCGCCCTCCGCGGCGTCCATCTGGACCTCAAGGGCCACCCCCCCACCGCCCGGCGGCTGCTCGAACTGCTCGACGTCTTCAAGGCCCTCCGGATCAACGCCGTCCTCGCCGAGTACAACGCAATGTACCCGTGGTCCCAGAAGGCCTTCCGCCGGCCGGGGGCCTATTCGCCGGCCACCATCGAGAGGTTCCTCGACAAGGCGGCCGGCCTGGGCATCGAGATCATCCCGAAGGTCCAGTGCCTGGCCCACTCGGAAATGGTGCTCAGGCACGCCCGGTTCCGCCCCCTGCGGGAAGTGCCCGACAGCCCCGCCCAGCTCTGCCCGCGCAATCCCGGAAGCCGCGAAATCGTGCACCGGCTGATCGCCGACGTCCTCCAGACCCACCGCGGCCGCATCCGGCATTTCCACCTCGGCGGGGACGAGGCCGGGGACCTCGGCTCCTGCCCCAAGTGCAGGGCGTACGCCGGGAGGCACGGCAAGGCCGGGCTGTACCTTCAGCACGTCACGCCGCTGCTGGAGAGGCTCACCGCCGAGGGTCTCCGGGCGATCCTGTGGGACGACATGATGCGCGCCTGGCCACTCTCGTCGCTGCGGGCCCTGGGCCGGAAAGCGGACCTGATGGGCTGGAGCTACGCGCCCGACCCGTTCGGCGGAGGCCGCCGGGCCGGACCCCTCCAGCGGTACCTCCGCGCCGGCGTCACCGTCTGGGGCGCGTCGGCCTACAAGGGCGCCGACGGGCCCGAGGCCGACCGCCCGGACCTCGAGGCCCGACTGGCCAACAACCTGGCGTGGGCGAAGGCGGCCCGGCGCCTCGGGCTGAAGGGCGTCGTGCAGACCGCCTGGAGCCGCTACTCCGACCTGATCGTCCAGTGCGAGGGGATCGAGGCCTCGATGGACTCCCTGGCCCTGTGCAGCGCGGTCCTGTGGGACGGGCGCCTGCCGAAGGACCCGGCGGGGACGGGATCAAGATTCCTCCGTCGTGGAAAGCTCAAGGCGCTGGCCGGCGGGCGGAGCCTGGAGATCATCGCCGTCTCGGAGAACATCGCCCAGTGGCGCCAATCGGCCATGAAGGCCTTCACGAACATCCTCCGCAACCATCCCTTTCACGGCGAGCCGGACCGGATCAACCCCGCCGCCACACGCCGCAGCCGGGAAAGGCTGGTCCATCTCGTCCGCTCGGCCGAGCGAGGCCTGTTCGTCGAATGGAAGCGCCTGCACAAGGGGCTCGGCCCGGAAGCCGCGCTGAACAGCTACGTCCGAAACCGCCTCACGCCGTTCAAGGAGCTGTGCAGTCGGCTGGGCAAGGGCCGATCCGGGGGCTGACGGCGGCCTTCGCGCGCTCCTCCGGCTCGGGCGGGTCCGGAGGCCCGCCCGCTCCTGTTCGTCAGGCAGAGGGCAATGCCCTCCTGAGGCGGACTCCTATCGGCGTGTCACCGTCGCCGCTTTGTCGCGGCGACCAGCCCGCCGATGGCCAGCAGAACCAGCGCGCCGGGCTCGGGGATGTCCTCCGAGCTGTACGTCCCCGAGATGAAGATCGACTCGCCGCCGTCGTCGTGCCCGGAGCTGTCCCAGTGGACGAGGATGCGGGTCTCGTCCGTAAAGGCGCTGTCAAACGGATCGATGCCCGTAAGAATCGCATAGTCCGCCCAGCCTGCGCCCTGTTCGTTCAGCGGGAGCGTCTTGGCGGAGTCCAGGTTGGCGACCACGGTGCCGCCGCTGAAGCCGTCATCCGTCCTGTTCTGGAGCTGTGAGGTGATGTCGGTGCCGGCCGGATTGTCCCGATCGTCGCCGAAGCCCGCGTCGTAGTCGATGACCACGTCCAGCTTGTTGAGGACGACGTCGAGCGGCCCGGTCTGGTTGAGGTCCACGCACAAGACGATGTCACTGACCGTCGAGCCGCCCTGGCCGTCCGGGAAGTTCAGCCGGAAGAAATCCCGCAACTCTCCCACGGACGTGATGTAAGACTCCACGGCCGTGGTCTTTCCGGACCCGGTCGGCATGTCCGTGCAGGCGTCGTCGCCGTTGAAGCCGCCCGCCGCGTTCCCGCTGCCGCCGGAGGACTCCGTGAACAGGAGCCAGTCCAGGGTGCCGTTTCCGGAGCCGATTTCGTTGCCGGTCAACCGGAAGATGTCGCCGTCCACAATCACGTCTGCGCGGGCGGCCGGAGCCGACAGCAGCAGACACAGGGCCAGCCCGAGGGCGGCGGACGCCGCCAGTCGAAGGGTCTTGCTTCTCATTTGTGTTCCTCCATAGCTGAGTGAGCGCGTCTTCTCCTCCGCAACACCGACGTTCGGTGGAGCGTGAGCTTCGAAGGCTGCAAGAATGCTCAACCAGTTGTCGGAAGGGGTCCGGGGGGGAAACGCCCTGACCTCCTGGTGAGCCTCCTTGTCGCCTCCATTCCGAGCAGTTAGATACTACCACACCTCCATGACCTGTCAAGGGGTAAAATCTGGAGATGTCAAACCCAAATAGAAATGTCCGGTGTTTGAGCCGAATAGAAATGTCCGGT
>CAZNSB010000710.1:0-2649 GCA_964575155.1 uncultured Planctomycetaceae bacterium
GCACCGACTGGATCGAGCTGGGCGGCTGCGGGATGGTGGACCCCAACGTTCTGGAGGCCGTCGGCTACGACGCCGAGAAGTACACCGGCTACGCCTTCGGGCTGGGCATCGACCGCATGGTCATGCGGAAGTACGACATCCCCGACATCCGCCTGCTCTTCGAGGCCGACGTCCGCTTCCTGCACCAGTTCTAGTCCACGGATTACACAGATTACACAGATTCCCGCTCCCCTGGGCGCCGCTGGCCAATCCCTGTAATCTGAGTAATCGGTGGACGATCCAAAGGATGCCGCAATGGCGATTGCCCTTGATACCGACTTCCCCGGCGGCAACGGGGTGCTGCTGGGCGCGGACGAATCCGCCGACCGGCCGGCGGTCCGTTTCGCCGCCGAGCCGAAGAACTGCCCCCAGGCGATGTGGTTCCACTTTCGCCTGAGGGGCCTGGCCGGGCGGGGCGCGCGGGTGGTGCTGGCCAACCCCGAGCAGACCCTGGGCGGGCCGGACTGGTCCGGGAACCGCCCCGTGGCCCGCAGCGACCGGTCGGCGTGGGCCCGCGTCGGCCCCGCTGAGCCGGTCGAGGCCCCCGGCGGGCGCATCGAGTGGGCCTGGGAGATCGACGCCGACGGCGACGAGATCGAGCTGGCCCATTGCTTCCCGTACCAGCCGGCGGACCTGGAGGCCACGCTGTCGGAGTTGGGCGGGGCGTTCCAATCGACGATGATCGGCGTGACGCTGGCCAACCGCCCGCTGCCGCGGGTCTTCAGCGGCCCGGCGGAGGCGGGCAGGCCCGCGGTGTACCTGACCGCCCGCCATCACGCCGGGGAGGTCCCCGGCTCGTGGGTGCTGGAGGGGGTGCTGCGGCGGGTGGCGGGCGAGAGGCGGCTGGGCGAGGCGATCACCTGGTGGGCGGTGCCGTTCGTGGACCTCGACGACGTCGTCGCCGGCAGCTACGGGAAGGACCCCTGGCCGCACGACTGCAACCGGGCGTACGGGCCGCCGGGGCCGAGGCGCCCGGAGATCGGGGCCGTTCAGCGCGACGCCCGGCGGATGAAGGACGCGGCGGGGCGGATGCTCTTCGCCGACATGCACGCCCCCGCACACTGCGAGCAGGCCAACTACGTCCCGCTGCGCGGGTGGGACACCGATTCCCCCGTCAACCCCATCGGCGAGGAGTTCGCGCTGGCCTTCCAGGCCGCCTGTCCTGACGACATCCGTTCCATCCAGAAGGCCCACGTGACGCCTTCGCCCGACGCCTTCATCTACGGCGGCATGAGCAGCCGCGCCTGGGCACAGACCGTCCTCGACGTCGACGCCGTCAGCCTCGAAATCAGCTATCAGGGCAACGGCCGGACCTACTACGCCATCGACGACTACCGCCGCCTGGGCGCCGCCCTGGCCGAGACCATCGCCGAGCGGCTGCTGGGGTGACGGCCGGCTATTTCACCGACACCTCCAGGCCTTCCGGGTCGATGACCACGTTGACGCTTGCGCGGAAGTTGGCCTCGTCGCGGACGAAGTCGAGGTAGGCGGCGAGGGCGCTGCCGCCGTTGACGCTGTTGTGGGCCAGCACCACGGCCCCGGGGGCCATCCGGTCCAGCCCCGCCTGGAGGATGTCCAGGTAGATCCCCTTGCCGCGCCCGCCGGGGCCAGCGGCGAGATGCCCCGGAGCTGGTCGAAGCGGTCGAAGAAGCCGTGGTGCTCCATGAACGCCGCGCGGACGATCCGCTCGAAGGCGGACCCGCCCAGCGGTGAGCGCTTGCAGATGCAGTAGGCCCGGGGCCGCCCCGCCTTGTCGGCCTGGACGCCGTGGGTCAACTCCTTGGCGTTGACGCCGGCCGGCAGCCCGCGCGTCGGCGTGCAGACCCGGTCGCCCTCGATGGCCTGGAGCCGCCCGTCGGAGAGCTTCAGCAGGAAGACGTCCCCGTCCACCGTCCGCCGCGCCTCGGTCAGGCGGATCAGCCGCCCCAGGCTGTGCCGGCCCGCCACGTCGCAGTTGGCCGGGCGCATCCACCAGGCGAACATCTCCTCGATCCGGTCGTCCAGCTCCTTGCTCCCCGTGCGGCTCTGGAAGCTGAACGTGCTGACGTAATCCAGGTGCTTTCGGATCGCCCAGCCCGCGATGGAGAAATTGCGGTGGATGTCCCGCGTCGCCCCGGTCAGCTTCTTCCGCTTGCCGGGGGTGAGCAGGTCGTCTTCGCTCTTCGTGTTGGCGGCCGGAGGCTTGCGGCGGTCCTTGTCCTCCACGGCGTCGTAGCCGAACCGCCGGCTTGCCACGGCGGAGCTTTGCGAAGCCGGGCCGGAGGCCCGCGCCATCTCCATCAGGGCCGCGACGGCCCGGTCGGTCTTCGGGTTGTCCGCCAGTGCGATCATCCCTGCTAAAACCCGCTGCTGAGCTTGATCGTGGCCGCCCGGGGCCGTCGGCCGCCCTCGGCGGCCGCGCGGCCCTCCCAGTACGCCAGCCGCTCCTCCAGCTCCCCGTACGTGACGCTCTGGCCGTCCACGGTGACCGTCTTCAGCCCCGCGCTGTCGGCCAGGAGCGTCTGGTACTTCTCGACCATCTGTTCGGCGAACGTCGCCATGCGTGCTCCACGCCTGCCCTGCGTAGCCTTGGCGAAGCAGGGGCGGCCCAAAGAAAAAGCCCCACCTCCA
>CAZNSB010000711.1:0-2639 GCA_964575155.1 uncultured Planctomycetaceae bacterium
ACCGAGGGGGAACTGGCGGCAGCCGGAAGAACGATGGACACGGTTTCGGACATCGGGCGGCTGTCGGTGTTTCCTCGCCACATGACGGACAAGGAGATTAAGTGGGAGGTGATCGCGCGGGCGAGGCAACCCGGCTTTGAGAAGGTGGATGAGTAAGCGTGCCGGCCGAATGATTGCGTGCCGGGGGAACCCATCAGACGTTTGAGACCCGTTCCGATAAAGGGTAGAATGGCACGGGCCAGTTCCGCTTGGCAGTTCGGATGATCGCGGCAGGTAACGCGCCTCCGCTATGCCGCTTCCGGTCGGCGAGAGGCACGGGCCTATATCGGGCCTTGGCCAGTGACGGGAAGGAATCGGAGCGCCGGCCGGACGACGCCGTCCGGCGGGCACTCCCCAATGACATCTATTATGGCAATGAACCCTTCAGACCAGGAACGATCTGAACGTCTGCGGTTTGCGGTCCTGGCCGCGCACCAACTCCGTTCACCCGTCTCGACGGTCGATTCTATCCTGCGTACGCTGCTGGGGGGTTTTGCCGGCCCCCTTACCGATCGGCAGCGGGACCTGCTTACCAGGGCGGATGCCTGCTGCAACCAGACCCTGGCATCGGTCCGGCGGCTGTTGGCGATCGGGGGGGGATTGGCAAGGCTGGGAGGCGGCGCTGAAGCCGCCGACGTGGTGGATGCGGCCCGCAGCGCGGCGCAGCGGTGGGAGCCCCAGGCGTCGCAGCAGGAGATCGGGCTCCTGGCGTCGCTGGACGCCGAGGCGACGTACGTGTCTGTTCCGGCCGATACGCTGGGAGAGGTGTTTGACGCGCTTCTGAGCAACGCGATTGAGTACACCCCGGCGCACGGGCAGATCCGCCTGGCTGTTGCCCGGGCTGCCTCCGGGGCGACGGTCCGGGTTTCGGTGGCGGATTCGGGGATCGGGGTCGCTGAAGAAGATCGGGACGAGGTCTTCGAGCCGTTCGTGCGGGCATGCCGGTCCGGGCCTTCCGGCCGTCCAGGCGCGGGGCTCGGCCTGGCCTTCGTCAAGGCCGTGGTTGAAGCGTCCGGGGGCCGGGTCGCGGTGCAGGAAGCCGATTCCGGTGGGGCGGAGTTTGTCCTTGAGGTTCCCGTGGTCGAGAAACCTGAGAAGACCGAGAAAGGAGAGGGGTCTATGTCCGACCGCCTGAGGGTTGTGATCGTGGGTGGCGTTGCCGCCGGGCCGAAGGCCGCCTCCAAAGTCACTCGCCTTCGGCCGGATGCGGACGTGACGGTCGTCGAGAAGGGCAAACTGCTCTCCTACGCCGGATGCGGCCTGCCGTACTATGTGTCGGGTGTGGTTAAGGACCAACGAGACTTGATGTCTACTCCTATTGGCGTAGTGCGCGATCCGGTTTTCTTCCGGAACGTCAAGAATTTCCGGGCCATGAACCAGACAGAGGCCCTTGAGGTCGACCGCGGGGCCAAGCGGGTCCGGGTGCGCGACGCGATCAACGGGGAGGATGCGTGGTTGGAGTACGACAAACTGGTGTTGGCCACCGGTGCGGTCCCCATGGTCCCCCCGATTCCCGGGGTGGAGTTGGACAACGTGTTCACGCTTCATGGCGTTCACGACGCGGAGGGTATTCGCACGGCCCTGGCCGAACACAAGGCCCGCGACGTGGTGATCGTGGGTGGGGGGCTCATCGGCGTCGAGGCGACCGAGGCGCTGGCCGAGCACGGGTGCCGCGTCACGATCGTGGAGATGCTCCCGCAGATTTTCAGTATCCTCGACTGGGAGATGGCCAGGCTGGTCGAGCGGCATCTGGAATCTCACGGTGTGAGGGTGCTGACGGGCACCAAGGTCACGGCCTTTGAGGGTGCGGGGCGGGTGCGGCGTGTCGTGACCGACGCGGGTTCCTTTCCTGTCGACCTGGCGATCCTGGCCATCGGCGTCCGCCCGAACGTGGGGCTGGCCCGCAAGGCGGGGCTTGAGATCGGGGAGACGGGCGGCATCAAGGTTGACGAACACATGCAGACATCGGACCCGGATATTTATGCGGCCGGGGACTGCGTGGAGATGACCGATCTCCTGACGGGCAAGCCCACCTACGTGCCGCTCGGATCCACGGCGAACAAGCAGGGCCGCGTTGCGGCGGTCAACCTTTGTGGCGGCGAGGAACGGTTCCCGGGGGTGATCGGAAGCACCGTCTGCAAGGTCTTCGATTACTGTGTGGCCCGCACCGGTCTGACGGAAAAGGCGGCCCGGGCACTCGGCTACGACGTCGTCACGGCCCTGGCGCCTGCACCGGACAAGGCGCACTTCATGCCCGCGGCGAAGCCGCTGCTGCTGAAACTGGTTGTCGATGCCAAGGCGCGGCGGCTGTTGGGTGCCCAGGCCACCGGGCCCGGCGACGGGTCGAAGCGGATCGACGTGGCGGCCATGGCCATCACCGCAGGCATGACCGTGGACCAACTGGCCAACGCGGATCTCTCGTACGCGCCGCCTTATTCCCCCGCCATGGACAACATCATTACGGCAGCCAACGTTGCCAGGAACAAACTCGACGGCCAGATGGTCGGTGTCACGTCGATGGAGGTGAAGCGGATGGTTGACCAGGGGAAGGCCTTCCTTCTGCTGGACGTCCGGTCACCCGGCGAATACGAACAGGTCCA
>CAZNSB010000712.1:0-2637 GCA_964575155.1 uncultured Planctomycetaceae bacterium
ACTCTCGACAACAGCGACAGTGGCTGGGGGAAACGGGCAGTAGAGATCTGTACGTCCCCATCTACTCTGAATCACCTGCTGCCGCCGTTACAGACAGCCTCGCAGGACAACGCGGCTTGGGGGGATGGGGCGTCATGCCCAAAGGGCCGATCAGAGGTTAGCCGGGGGCGTAAGCCCCCGGAACGCAAGGCGTTAGCGCAGAGCCCCGGAGGGGCGACAGAAAGCCACTGGGCCACGACCTGACCGCTTCTTTCGCCCCGCTGGGGCTCTGGCGTTTGGGGCCTGCCCACCGGGCCCTCACGGGCCCGGCTAACACCCTCCGGCCCTGATACCCTCCCCGACGTTATCCACAATCTTGCGGAGCGGCCCCGGAAGAGCCGGCGGGGCGTGCGTGATTACGGCCCGCCTGGCGGCTGTGGCTTACCCTTGCCGCGGGTGGTCTGCGGCTTCGCCGAGGCTCGGCGGAGGGCGTCGGCGATGAGCTTGTCGGCCAGCTCGTTGATGTAGAACTCGACGTAGGTGTAGCCCTTGTGCCGGTCGGAGGCAGAGGCCCCGGCCGGGACGAGCTTCCCGGCGTCCGCGGCGTCGTCGGGATTCAGGCCGTGGGCCCGCTCCCACACATCCGGCATCCCGTCGCCGTCGCTGTCCAGGGCGGCCTTGCGGGGCGTGAGGCCGTCCATCAGCCCCTTGGCGGGCTCGTGGCGGCCCCAGGAGCCCTTGCCCTCGCGGACCTCTCGGATCGTCCTCCTGCCCACACAGTCGCGCGGCAGGCAGCCGGCATGGGCCAACACCAGCTCGTAGGCCTTCGCGGCCGCGTGGGTCTGAACCGCCGGCGCCGGCCAGGGCTTGCCCTTGCGGAGGGGGTACTGCGAGAACACCCCGCGCTTGAGAGGGTGCTTCCACGGGTCCACCACCCCCGCGCCGCCGAGCCAGGCGAAGACGTTGCCCGCCGCGTACAGCTCCTCCGTCTTGCCCGCGTCGATGGCCGCGAACTTCAGATCGTCACCCGTCTTCGGGGCGTCCGGGCCGCCCTTGAAGTAGTTGCCCACCACGTTGGCCCGGAAGCCCTCCCCGAAGCGGTACAGGTTCGCCCGCGGCGACGGCCACATCACGCCCCGCCGCACGTTGTACACCACGTTGTTGCGGCAGTCGAGCACCTCCACCCCGCACAGCGGCGCACGCCGCATGTGGTGGGCGAAGAGGTTGTGGTGGATGCTGGCGTTGTGGCCCTTCCCGGCCAGGATCATCCCGAAGTTGTGCTGCCCCTTGGGGTGGCCCACCGTGTCCGATTCCTCGATCGAGCACCACTGCACCGTCACTGAGCGCGAACCGGACAGGTCCACGTTCTCATCGCAGCCCCAGGAGCAGGAGACGTGGTCGAGGATCAGCCGGTCGATGTTGGTCAGTTGCAGGCAATCGTGGTTCTCTCCGCCGGTGCGGACGCGCCGGGGCCGGACCCGGAGGAAGCGGATGACGACGTCCTCCAGGTTCGGCACGGCCTGCCACTCGCTGTGCAGCCGGCCCTCGATGGTGATGCCGGCCCCCGGCGCCGTCTGACCGGCGATGGTGAGGTTGGAGTGGCGGATGGTGACGTTGCCCCGGATGACACCACTGACGGCAAAGACGACGATCCGCGGCCCCCTGGCCGCACAGGCCGCCTGGAGGCTGCCCGGCCCGGAGGGCTTGAGCGTCGTGACCCTGATGACCCGTGCTCTTGCCCGGCCGGAGCTTGTCCCGTGGGGACGGGCCTTCGCCCCGAAGCCTTCCGCCCCAGGAAAGGCCGGCAGGGCCTCTGCCGGGTGGGCCAACGTGCAGCAGACCAAGGTGGCGAGGACAGCTCCCTTCACCCTCGTCTTGGCCAGCGGTAGACAGCCGCGGATGGATCCGCACTGTCGGTCCCGTACGAATTGAGCCATCTTTCGCATCCTCGCCCGTGGAGAGGCGCCTCGGATTGCCCATCTTCCCAATTGAGTAAAGCGTCCCCGGAACTCCGGAACTCCATCACGCCGGGCATGGCCTTGTCGCTTGCTCGCGCACAATAGGTTGTACGCGCTTGGTGGCTGACTCTTTCAAACTCCAGAAGTCAGGCAGGTGCTGCATTTGTCATTGGTTGCGATTCATCGTCGCGTGACTGTTCTTCGGGATACTGATCGTAATGCGGAATAGCTCCAGCTCCACCCGATCTTCAGGACTTGGAAGCTTCCGGGTGAATACAAGCCTACCGTTCACCCGCGTAAGCACAACCCCCCCCCCAATATCTCCCAACACCTCGACAGTGCCTGCTGGCGCAGTTGTAGTGGTGGCCTCTGCGCCGGTCAGCTTCAGGGGGCGCCAATCCGTCTCCTGAATACCTCGCAGTGCGTCTTCAAGCGATGTATGGCCTGTTGATTCTTCCGCCACAGCGGCCTGATCCTTGTTCGCCGTCCAGTTGATCGGACCGTTGGCCAGAAGCAAGACTAGAACAGAGATGCTCGCCAGAGAGCCCATCAGGAGCGTTCCTGCTAAGACTCCCAGCAGAATAGATCGAACTCGCCTCATCATCTCACCACCTTTCCGATGCTCAGTGGAACACATAGCATCATGGGATAATAGGGGACGCGCCCTATTTTTTGTGCTTCGCATGTGGTTTGTTCCTGG
>CAZNSB010000713.1:0-2627 GCA_964575155.1 uncultured Planctomycetaceae bacterium
GCCCGAGCCGAAGGCCCGGGCCAGCCCCGCCACCGTCGAGGCGTGGCACAGCCGGGCGCAGTGATCCACGTTGTTCGTGCCCACCACCGCCCGCATGAACTTCTGCATGATGTAGTTCTCTTCGTTGGTGCACTTGGCTGAGGCCAGCCCGCCAATGGCGTCGGGCCCGGAGGCGGCCTTGATCTGGCCCAGCCGACGCGCCACCAGGTCCAGAGCCTCCTCCCAGCTCGCCGGCGTCAGCTCGCCGTCCTTCCGGATGAGCGGCCGGCTCAGCCGCTCCTCGTGGGCGACGAAGTCGAACCCGAACCGGCCCTTGACGCACAGCAGGCCCTTGTTGACCCCCAGTTGCGGGTGCCCGGTGACCTGCACGATGTGGTTGTCGCGGACGTTCAGCACGAGTGTGCACCCGCATCCGCAGTACGGGCAGATCGTCGCCGTGCGCTGCAACTCCCAGTTCCGCCCGGCGCCCTCGGCGGCGGCGTAGTACAGGGCCCCGGTGGGGCAGACGTCGATGCAGTTGCCGCACTCGACGCAGACGCTCTGCTCGCGCGTCTTGCCCGGCGGCAGGGAGATGTGGGTGTCGAAGCCTCTGCCCAGGTAGTCGATGGCGCCGCTGACCTGGACGTTGTGGCAGACCTCCACGCAGCGCCCGCAGAGGACGCACTTGCTCCGGTCGTACACGATGGCCGGGCCGTCCTGGACGGGCTCGACGGCCACCGCCTCCCCGGCAAAACGCGTCTCCTTCACGCCCAGCTCGTAGGCGTACTTCTGGAGGTCGCAGGCGCCGGCCTTCTGGCAGGTGAGGCAGTCGTGGGGGTGGTCGCTCAGCAGCAGCTCGATGACCATCCGCCGCGCCCGGCGGATCTTCTCGGTGTCGGTGCGGACGACGAGCCCCTCGGCGACCGGGTGCGAGCAGGAGGCCACCGGCGCCTTGGCCCCGGCCACCTCCACCAGGCACAGCCGGCAGGAGCTTGTGGCCGGCAGGCCCAGGTCCGGGTCGTAACACAGGTGGGGGATGTCGATCCCCGCCGCGCGGGCGGCTTCCAGCACCGTCGCGCCCGCCGGTGCGGTGACTTCCACGCCGTCGATTGTCAGCGAGACTTCTTCAGCCATGGTCTGGTCTTTCCGCTGTCTCTCACTCCAGGTCGCAGCGCAGGCACCGGCGGGCCTCGGCGCAGGCGGCCTGGAGGGTGTATCCCTTCAGCACCTCCTCGAAGTTCCCCACCCGCTTCTTTCGCGGAACGGCGCGGATCCGCCGGCGCGGGGCGGGGGCTTCGGACTCCTCCGGCTTGACGGGCGCCGCCAGCGGGGGATCGGGCGGGAGCTCGCCGGCGCCGCCCAGGAACACGTCGACGGCCTGGGCGGCGCGCTGTCCGGCGGCAATGGCCTCGACGATCGTCGCCGGGCCGGTCACCGCGTCACCGCCGGCGAAGACGTCCCCGGCCCCCGACCGCTGCGTGACCGGGTCGGCGGCGACCCGACCGCGCGAGACGACCACCCCGCCGTCGGCGGAGGCGAAGTCCAGCTCCGGCCCCTGACCGATGGCCACGATCACGTGGTCCGCCTCGACCACCACCTCGCTGCCGGGCTTGGGAATCGGGCGCCGCCGCCCGCTCGCGTCGGCCTCGCCCAGCGTCATCTCCGTGCACCGCACTGCCCGGACCTTCCCATTGCCCTCGATGGCGATCGGGGCGAGAAGGAAGCGCATGTCCACCCCCTCCATGACGGCCTCCTCGATCTCCTCGCGAATGGCGGGCATCTCCTCGCGGGTGCGGCGGTACAGGACGGTCACCGCCCCCGCACCCAGCCGAAGCGCCGTCCTCGCCGCGTCGATCGCCGCGTTGCCCCCGCCGATCACCGCCACCCGGCCCGCCAGCCGATCCAGCTCGCCCAGGTTGGCCCTTCGCAGGAAGGCCAGGGCGTCCTCGACGCCGGCGCTCTCCTCGCCGGGAACCTCCAGCCTCCGGCCCCTGCCGGCGCCGACGGCCAGGAAGATCGCCTGGAACCCGGCGTCGCGCAGCTCCTGGAGGGATTCGACCTTTCGGCCGGTGCGGATCTCCACGCCGGCGGCGCGGATGTAGTCGATGTCGCGCTGAAGTGCCTCTCGCGGGAGGCGGTAGGGTGGGATGCCGGTGGCCAGGACGCCGCCGATCACGTCGTCGGCTTCGAAGATGGTGACGTTTCGGCCCATCAGCGCCAGGAAGTAGGCGGCCGTCAGGCCGGCGGGTCCGGCCCCGACCACGGCGACCCGGGCGGTGCGCGTCCCGCGCCACACCGGCGGTCCGGGAGCGCGCTTGACCCGGTCGGAGACGAATCGTTTCAGGTGGCGGACGGCGACGGGGGCGTCGAGGTCGCCGCGGCGGCAGAAGGTCTCGCAGGGATGGTCGCATGCCCGCCCGCAGACCGAGGGGAAGGGGTTTCGCCTGCGGATCACCTCCAGGGCCTCGACGAACCTCCCCTCGGCGATCAGACCCACGTACTGCGGCACGTTGACGCCGGCCGGGCAGGCGCTCGAGCAGGTCGTCGTGATCAGCGCCTCGCAGGAGTTCGCCGGGCAGCGCTTCTCGATGATGTGGGCCTCGTACTCCTCGCGGAAGTAGCGGATCGTCGACAGCACGGGGTTGGGC
>CAZNSB010000714.1:0-1760 GCA_964575155.1 uncultured Planctomycetaceae bacterium
GCCACGAACTTGTTCAGGGGATCGGCCAGCCGGTGGATCATCTGGTTGGCCAGGATCTTTCCCGCCGCCACGTCGTCGCCGTAGCTGAACCCCCCCGGGATCATCAGCAGTCCGACCGCCTCCAGCAGGGCGGGATTCTCCATCACGCGGAAGACGTGCACCCGCTCGGCCGAAAAGCCCGCCAGCTCGAGCGCGTACTCGGATTCCCTGTCGCAGTTCGTCCCCGCCGCCCGCAGGACCATTGCCTTCAGGTTCGTCACGGCACTCACTGGATTCTCCTCCAGATCGGAGAGGATAAGTCTTTTCTGTGCGGAAGCAACGCAAACTTCCAGGTCCGGTCGGGGGTCCGGATCGTCAGGCACTCGCCGTCGGCGGCCTTGACCACGGCGGCGGCGGTGTGGAAAGGGCTCCCCGCCGGGCTGGCCTCCAGGACCGTGATGAACAGGGCCTTCCGGCGCTTGTTGCTGTTCGCCAGCACCAGGGAGTCGATCTTCCGGGCGGGCCCTTCGCCGCCGGGGCGCCGGAGCGCCTGTTTGGCCGTCTCTGCCGACACGTCCAGCGGGCGAAGGGGCGTCAGGCGAAGCGCGCCCTTGGGCCCGGCGACGACGCAGGCGCCCTCCCGGCCCCTGAACGGGAAATCGGCGTGAAAGAACAGCTCGAACTTCGCCGGCCGGGCCGTCTCGAACTCGTCGATGATCACCCAGCAGGCGCCCTTGACGTACAGGACGTGGCGGAGGAACTTCTTCAGGCCCGCCTGGTCCTTGTAGGCGGGCGCGACGTTGCCGATGACGTAGTCGAGCTGCGGGCCGGACTCGGCCCGGAGTATCGACGCCCCGCGATGGCGAGCGCACAGGCCGCCGCCCTGGAACCACGCCCGCCCCTCGCCGATCTGCCCGACGCCGTTGACGAGGGCGGTGTTCTGCCAGGCGGTCTGCTTGTGGGCGTACCCGTCGTCCACGATGAGCCAGTCGCCACAGGCGAAGAGCAGGAAGGCGCCGGCGTCGGGGTGGACGTGCCCGCCGCCGGGGTCGTAGGAGTACTTCCGGATGGCGTGGTGGCCGATGTGCGGGCCGCACTTGAAGGCCAGCAGCGCCTCGTCCCCGTCCCACCCGGAGCGCATGAAGACCAGCCCCATGTCCTCGAAGTGCCTGAACGTCGGCAGGTCCGCCGGCGGGGCGGGCTTGACGGCCGGGTCGACCCACAGCAGGTTCAGGAAACGCCCCTGCCAGCCGCAGAGGTCGGCGGCGTCCAGGGCGTCGGCGAGCCACTGGGCGCGGGCATCGCGATACTCACCGGCCAGCTTGCGGAGGAGGTAGTCGGGCCCGTACCAGTGATGCCGCGGGCCGTCGGCGAAGGTCATCAGGTGCGACCGCCGGGTCCAGGACTTCCTCGGGAGCATCGAGTACAGGCAGAAGGAGGCGGTGTTGCGGAACCAGGCGCTGTCCTTGAAGAGGTCCTCCCCCAGCAGGTCGCCGGCCAGGTCCATGAACTTCAGCATGTACTCCAGGCCGTAGGACCAGTAGGGGACGCCTTCGTGGCTGGCGCCGTCCGGGCCGAGGGAGGCCATGGTCGTCTTGAACTTCCGCAGCGGAAGCTTGATCCACCCGTCCACGTCCTCGACCTCGCCGTACAGGGCCAGCCCGGCGGCGGCCAGGGCGGTCATGTTCACCCACTGGTGGTTCTGGAGATATGCCTTGTGCCACCAGACCTGCCGGGAAAGCGCCTTGCGGTACATGTAGCGCCCGCGGGTGGCGAGGCAC
>CAZNSB010000714.1:1770-2624 GCA_964575155.1 uncultured Planctomycetaceae bacterium
GCCCAGGGCGAGCCCGTACAACTGATGCCCCGCCGCCAGGTCCGCCCCGTCGACGTGGCCCAGGCACCAGGTCCTGTAGCCGGCCGAGGCCAGCATGAACTTCCGGGCGGCGTCGAGGTACCGCTTCTCGCCCGTCAGCAGGTAGGTCATCGCCAGGTGGGGGATCATGTTCCCGACCGGCCGCTGCCAGAGCTGCTCGTTGCCGGAGCGGTCTGGCCCGGCCTTGTACTTCGGCGGGCCTTGCCTGACGCCGCGGTCGGCGACCTGTCGGACCTCCGCGAAGAGCGACTTGTACGGGGCGGTGTGGATCTTCTTCTTCAGCGCCGCGAGGCGCCGCGGCGTCAGATACAGTCGCGGGTGCGTGCCCTTCCGCGCGGCCAGGGCCCGGGGGACCTTCGCGAACCGAAGGGCCTTGACGGCCGAGAGCTCGGCGATCTCAACCACGGTCACGTCGTCAATCCAGGCCTCGATGGCCAGCAGGCCGCTGCTGCCCTTCTCCAGCGCGATCCACCCCCCCGAGGCCGCCTGCGGGCAGGCGAACTCCCCGGAAAGCCTCTGCCAGCCGCCCTTGGCCAGGTCGTAGCTGTCGGTCCTGGCCCGCCCGAGGTCCTTGCGGTAGTCGGCTCTCCCGTCCGGCTTGAGGGCGACGAACTCCACCTTGAAGTACGGCGGGTGGGCCGGCTCCACCGACTTCACCCGCAGCCGGGCCGTCATCCGGTACTTCCCCCCCCCCGCCAGCTTGAACGTCCCGCTCCGAGCGTAATTCCACCCCCCCTCCTGGCTCCCGGTCACCTGCCGGCCCTTCCGCCCCCCGGCCCCGCCCACCCCCGCCCCCCACCCTTTCACCCCCCCCC
>CAZNSB010000715.1:0-2617 GCA_964575155.1 uncultured Planctomycetaceae bacterium
CTTCCGCCCTTGGCGCCGCCGATCGGCATGGTGGTCAGGGCGTTCTTGAAGACCTGCTCGAACCCGAGGAACTTGATGATGCCCAGGTTCACCGACGGGTGAAACCGCAGCCCCCCCTTGTACGGGCCGATCGCGCTGCTGAACTCCACCCGGTACCCTCGGTTGACCTGCACCTCCCCGGGGTCGTCCACCCACGCCACGCGGAACATGAGCTGGCGGTCCGGCTCCAGCAGGCGCTCGAAGACCTTGGCCTTGGCGAACTCCGGATGCTTCTCGATGACGGGCTCGACGGACTCGGCGACTTCTCGGACGGCCTGTAGGAACTCCGGCTCGGCGGGGTTCCGGGCCGTGACGGCGGCGAGAATCGAATCCACGAAGGGGCTCGCGTGTTCTGCGGTGACAGACATCGCATTGCTCCTTTTCCCTGGGACGGCCTGCCGGTCCAGCTCGGCGGGGGCGCTTCGCGCCCGTGCCAGGCACGCCTCCGCCCACAAGGATACGATTAAGCTAGCCGAAACTTTTCTCTATCGGTCATTAGATAATCTAATAGCTCCCCATACGGTCCCTTATGTCGCCCGAGGCGGGGCTGGTCCTTTCCGGAAGGCTTGCGGGCCGGGGGCCCCCCCGGCGGGAGGAGGACGCGTCGGCGGGCGTCGGGCGGCGCGACGGAGGCCGAGGCGCCAAGGCAGGGCGAATGACGCGAGCGGAACGAAACGCCCGGTGGGCCTCAGGGGCTGACGACCTTCGGCGCTTCCGAACCGGCCGGGGGGCGTTCTTCCGGCCGGGTGGGGCGGGGGAGCTGGCCGTAGTCGAAGGCGAGTCTTCGGGACTGCTCTGTGCGGACCGGCTCGAGGAGCTCCTCGTGTGCGGGGTCGGTGTAGACGCCGATCCGGGCGAGCTGGAGTGTGACGGGGCTGCCCACGGCGCCGATGGCCAGCAGGGGGACGCGGGCCTCGATGGTCCACTGGCCCTGCTTGGTGTAAGTGGTCGCGTAGGTAAGGATTTCCGGCAGGAAGGTCGCCGGTCGGGGCCCCGCCGCCCGCAGGTCCCAGCACATCCCGTCGGGCTCGAACTTGAAATGAACCCGCCGCTGCCCGGAGACCTGAAGGATCAGCGAGTCCTGCCGGATCCGGTCGGCGAACCGGCACGTCGCCGTCAGGTAGAGGTGTTCATGGTCCCACAGCACCTGTGCCCAGCCGTACTCGCGCGCGCTGCTCAGCGCCACCCGGGACGCTTCCCGCCAGGCCGCCTCCCCTGCGCTGCCGTCGATCTCGATCGGCCCCCGGCGGTAGCGGACGGCCAGCGAGGCGGGCTCCGGAGGCGCGCACCCCCCCGCCGCGACGACCGCGAGCAGGAGCAGGCCCGCAGTCGCTTTCGTTCGGGGCTTGGCGCGCGATCGCCTCATTATTGTGTCAAACACTTCGCTTCCGTGATCGTAGCGGGTCCGCGCGAAAAGATCCACGCCGGCCTCCGATTCATGCGGGAAATCCGTTATGATGTCGGCGGCTGACGCGCGGGGACGCGGGCGCCGAGCCGAAGACGATCCTGCTGATGGGCCCGGGGCGGTGGGGCACGGGCACGCCCTTCTTCAGCGAGCCCTCAAGATCAACGCCAACGCACTGACACAGAAGGTCGTCTGCTATCTGGAGCGGGAGCCCTGAGCGGGGCGGCGTCTACGGCGGCGGCTCGTGGCCCTCGGCGTCGCAGCAGGCTGCCGAGCGGCGTTTGAGGGCGGCGCGTGTCTTGGCGACGGCGGCGGCCAGCAGCACGGCGGCGAGCCCGGCCGACGAGGTGTGCAGGAACCACCCCGGCAGCATCTGCCCGGCGCCCGACGACAGCGCCATGTGCCACCGCCCGCCGAAGAAGGCGTGATAGACCCCGTTCAGCACCAGCCCCAGCCCCACCGCGTCGACCGCCACCGAGAGCAGGTACGCCCACAGCGACCGCCACCCGAGCTGCTGCTTGACCACGAGCATGGTGGTGATGTTGGTGGCGGGCCCGGCGAGGAGGAAGACCATGGCCGCTCCGGGGGAGAGGCCCTTGAGGATCATCACCGCGGCGAGGGGCGTGCTGGCGGCGGCGCAGACGTAGAAGGGCAGGCCCACGGCGAGCATGAGGACGATGGCCAGGGCCTGGTTGCCGAGGTAGCGGGTGAAGAAGTCCTCCGGCAGCAGGGCGGCCAGGGCCCCCGACAGGAGCATCCCGATCGCCAGCGGCCAGAGCGTGTCGCGCGCGACCTCCACGAAGCCGAAGCGGAACATCCTCACCGGCCAGGGGCTTTTCGCCGTGGCGGCGGCGTGCCTGTCGTCGGCGCCGCCGTCGTCGCAGTGGGCACAGCCCGCCCCGACGTGCACGGTGCCGTCGGCGTGGGTGCTGCGGTCCGGATCGACCGCGTCGACGAGCAGCCCCCCGGCGAGGGCGGAGATCAGCGAGGCGATCGGGCGGAAGACGGTGATCACCGGGTCCAGGAGGGCGTAGGTGATGGCGATGCTGTCGATGCCCGTCTGGGGCGTGGAGATCAGGAAGCTGGTGGTGGCGCCCTTGCCGGCGCCCTGCTTGCGCAGGGCGGTGGCGACGGGGATGACGCTGCAACTGCACAGCGGCAGGGGCAGCCCCA
>CAZNSB010000716.1:0-2615 GCA_964575155.1 uncultured Planctomycetaceae bacterium
GCCGGATCAGCGCCAGGCCTCCCAGCACCACGAGCACCGCGGAGGCGGGCTCGGGGACGGGCGCGCCGCCGCCCTCGCCGCCTGCGGTGAGCGCCGTCGAACCGCCGGTGACCTTCCAGCCGAAGGCGTTGGCGATGGCGGCCAGGTCCAGCACGTCCACCTCGCCGTTGAGGTCGAAGTCGGCCACGCCCCAGTTGACGCCGGCGTCCTTGCGCCCGAAGTTGTTGGCCAGCTTGGCCAGGTCGAGGACGTCCACCTCGTCGTTGAGGTCCGCGTCGCCCTTGTGGGCGGTCCAGTCCAGGTTGAGCGTGACCGACTGGTTGTTATAGCTGACGGTGCCGGACCAGTGGTTCTTGGCGTCGTCGATGGTGTTGATCAGCTCGGAGGCGAAGCTGGCGGCGCTGAGGTCGTTGGTGCAGGTGATGATCGTCAGGGTGTCGGTCGGCACCAGGTTGGCGGGCGTGAAGTTCTTCGACGGGATGGGGATGTTGACGACCAGGTCGGCGTTGCCGATGTGGTTGAGGCTGGTGTTGACGTCGAGCTGGTCGAAGTCCCTCCCGGCGGCCGGGGCGGCGGCGGCGCCGTCGCCGGTCACGTCGATCACCACCTGGGGCGTGCCCGTGGCCTTGGCGAAGTACAGCCCGTAGCTGCCGACCTCCAGCACCCCGGCGGTGGGGTTGGACCCGGGGTTGAGGGCCCCGGCGTCCATGGTCAGGGCGGAGTTGCCGTACCGGGTGATCGTGCCGCTGCCGGTGATGTCCTGATTGGTCAGCGTCGTGCTGGTGCGGATCTGGAGTTGGGCGCCGTTGGCCAGGCGGACATCGGCCCCGCCGAGGGTCGCGCCGGTGGCGTTGTTGATCCACAGCGTGCCGGCCTCGACGCGGATCTGGTCGATGACGTTGGCGGTGTTGGCCAGGTACACCCGGCCGTCCTGGTCGATGTTCGTCCAGTTGCCCGAGCCCCTGTAGGCGGCGAACTGGCTGGTGTCGCCGATGATCAGGGTCTCGCTGGGGAAGTTGATCTTGTTGCTGATCTGGAGGTACCGGGTCGAGTCGGCGCCGCCGCTGGTGGCGATCCTGCCGGAGGTCGCCCCGCCGGCCGCCATGATGTCCCCGCCGCGGATGTACTGGCTGACGTACAGCTCCATGGCGATCCGCCCGGCGTCGCCGAGGTACACCGTCGCGGTGCCGACCGCGCCGAGGTCCCACCAGTGCGTGTGCGGGGTGGACGTGGAGTCGTAGCTGTAGCTGACGTCCGCGTTGGGCAGGTTGCTGGTGAAATGGACCGGTGCGCCGGGGATGTAGATCTGCGAGCCGCCCTGGAAGGTGAACGCCGCCCCGCCGCCCAGCCGGGCGCTGCTGGCCCTCGCGGCCGAGCCCGCCTCGAAGGTGACGTCGCCCCGGCTGATGTTCAGGCCGATGTCGAACGCGCCTCCGCTCTTGACGTTCACGGTGGCCCCGGTGCTGCTGCCGAGTGCCTGCACGTGGCCCACGGTCAGGTACCCGCCGTGGACGTTCAGCGTGTCGGTGTCGCGCAGCCCGCCGGCGCCCGCCACGTGCAGCCGGCCGGAGCCGCCGCGGTAGTTGATCGTGTTGATGGTCCCCGCCAGCGGGCTGTTGATCGAGTGCATCCCGGCGCCGACCAGCTCCAGCGCCCCGGAGCCGTTCAGGGTCGCCCCGGAGAGGTTCAGGGTCTGGTTGCCGCCGGCTCGCAGTGTGAAGCCCTGCCCGGCGGTGTCCTCGTTGACGGTGACGGCCGCATCCAGCGTGGCCTGCTTGTTCATGGTGGACAGGCCGACGAAGATGTTGGACCCGCCCGGCCCGACGGTGTAGGTGCCCGCGGGGAAGGTGGCGTTGACCACGCCCTGATACACCTGCGTCCCGCTGCCGAGCAATTGCCCGGCGGTGGGCAGGCGGTGCTGCGGGTCGGAGTCGTCCAGGCTGACGTCCATGACCGACCCGGCGGAGGCCTGGACGTTGCCGCTGGCCGAGTAGTCCAGCACGGTGTTGCCGTCGTCGTGCTTCAGCCCGCCGCCGGAGGTGAGGACGATCTTGGCGCTGCCGGTCTCGGTCGATCCCAGCACCAGCGTGCCGCCGTCGTTGGCCACCACGGCGGGGATGCTGCCGAAGACGCTGTCGGTGGCCACGGCCGGGTTCGTGTCCAGCCGCCCGCCCCCCAGCAGGGTCACCGTGCCCGACCCCAGCGCCCCGGCGCCGGTGACCTGGACGTACCCGCCGCCGCCGATGTCGGTGGCGCTCTGGGTGTTGCCCGCCCCGGCCAGGTCGATCATGCAGCCCACCGCCGGGTCCAGGATCAGCTTGTCGCCGCTGATGGCGCTGGTGAGGGTGAGGTTGCCGGTGGACTGGTAGATGCGCCCGGAGCCGTCGATCTGCACCGTGCCGGAGTGGGTCATGCTCCCGCCGGGGCGATGCCCCGGCGTGCGCCGGCACATGGCCGCCATCCTGCCTACCTGCCTGCCTGGCGCCGGCAGGCGGGCCTGCGCCTGCGGCGCAGTTCGTAGCCTGGGTTGCCGCAGGCAACCCACCTTTCCGACTTATCTCTTCCGGCGCCGGGCCAGCACGGCCGCGCCGAGGCCCAGGACCGCCAAACACCCC
>CAZNSB010000717.1:0-2615 GCA_964575155.1 uncultured Planctomycetaceae bacterium
GCGACAGCTCGCGGATGAGGACCGACTGGGCGACGACGGCCACCGCCCCCAGCGTCAGGGCGAAGGCCAGCACGAACGCCGCCTCCGGCCAGGAGGCCCACTTCTCGATCCGCCCGCCCATGTCGCAGATATCATACCCGGTTTCGATTGCGGAATGCGGATTTCGGATTGCGGATTGGGAACCGCGGGTGTATGGGTGCCGGCATGCACACCCAGACCATCAGCGTGCGCAGCCGCAGCCGGGACGAGATGATCGACATCACGGCCGAGGTCGCCTCGGCGGCGCGGGCCAGCGGCGTGGCCGACGGCGTGGTCACCGTGTACGTGCCCCACACCACCGCGGGGGTGACCGTCAACGAGAACGCCGACCCCTCCGTCGTCCACGACGTGCTGGCGGCACTGGACGCCGCCGTGCCCTTCCGGCAGGGCTTCTACCGCCACGCCGAGGGCAACTCCGCCGCCCACGTCAAAAGCTCCATGGTGGGCTGCTCGGCGCAGGTGCTGCTGGCCGGCGGGGAGCTGGTGCTGGGCACCTGGCAGGGGATCTACTTCTGCGAGTTCGACGGCCCGCGGTCGCGAAAGGCCATCATCGCGGTTCAGTGAGCGGCGACGAGCCTTTGCCCACAGGCCCGTCCCTCGTCCCTGGTCCCTGGCAGTCGCCAGTCGCCGGTCGCCAGTCGCCAGTAGCCGGTCGCCAGTCGCCAGTAGCCGGTCGCCGGTCGCCGGTCGCCAGTCGCCAGTCGCCAGTAGCCGGTCGCCAGTCGCCGGTAGGCGGTCGCCAGTCGCCGGTAGCCGGTCGCCAGTCGCCAGTCGCCGGTCGGCAGTCGCCGGTCGCCAGTCGCCGGTCGCCAGTCGCCAGTCGCCGGTAGGCGGTCGCCAGTCGCCAGTAGCCGGTCGCCGGTGCCTGGTGGCTGGTGCCTGGTCCCTGTGCGTGTTAGGATGTTCGCGTGATCTGCTTTTCGCTGAATTCGGGCTCGAACGGGAACTGCATCTACGTGGAGAGCGGGGGGGTGGGTCTGCTGTTGGACGCGGGGATCAGCGGCCGGCGGACGGAGGACCGGCTGGCGGCGCACGGGCGGGACGTTCGCGACGTGGCGGCGGTGATCGTCTCGCACGACCACTCCGACCACATCCGCTGCGCGGGCATCCTGAACCGGAAGTTCTCCCTGCCGGTGTACATGACCCGCCGGACCTACGACGTCGGCCGGCGCTTCTGCCCGCTGGGGGTGATCTCCGACCTGCACTTCTTCCGCCCGCAGGCGACGCTGCGCTTCGGGCCGCTGACCGTCCACGCCCGCCCCACCTGCCACGACGCGGTCGAGCCGGTGGTCTTTTCCGTCTCCGACGGCGCCCGCCGGGTGGGGATCCTCACCGACCTCGGCTGCGTCTTCGATGGGCTCGCCGAGCTGGTGGGGACGCTGGACGCGGTCTTCCTGGAGAGCAACTACGACCCCGAGATGCTGGCGGCGGGCCCGTATCCGCTCGCGGTCAAGCGCCGGATCGCCGGCGCCGGCGGGCACCTTTCCAACGTCGAGGCGGCCGAGCTGATCGCCTCGGCCGGCGACGGGCGGCTCCAGTGGGTGGCGCTGTCGCACCTGTCGGAGATCAACAACACCCCGGCCCTGGCGCTGCGGACGCACCGGCGGATCGCCGGGCGCGCCCGCCCGGTGCACGTTGCCGGCCGGCACGGCGCGGGCCGGCGGCTGCGGATCCAATGAGCCTCTTGGCGCCGAGCGGGGTGTAAGGCATCGCGGACCGCGCGGATCGCCGCCGGGCGAACGCGTCTCGATCTGGCGGGAGGACAGGATGAAAGCGCGATGGATTTGGCTTCTGCTGCTGGCCGCCGCCGCCCCGGCCGCCGCCGGCGTCGGCGACCCGCAGGTCAAGACCGATCACCCCTGGTACCCCGGGGAGCTGAGCTGCTCGACGTTCGAGCGGCTGTTTGCCGCTCAGGCGGCGTGGTACGAGCGTCTGACCGGCAGGAAGGTCGCCACCGACGAGGACAAGGCCCTGGCGGCGTGGTTCTGGCGGAACGGGCACGTGTACCACTGCACGCCGGCGGGAGTCGACGTCTGGGACAAGGGCTACACCTCCAGGACGGACATGTTCCCCAAGGAGTACTGGCGGGGGCTGTTCGCCTGCGGGTTCGGGATTTGCGATTCCTCGCACCAGCAGTGGCACGGGGAGATGAACAGGCTGCTGGGTCCCGGCCGCTGCCGCGGGGGAGCCGTCGCCGGGCACCACACCTTCGAGGTCTGGCTGACGGGGGGGGCGTACGGCCCGGGCCGGTGGGCCCTGCTGGACCACGACATCTCCACGGTGATCTTCACCCCGGACGGCAAGCGGCTGATGTCGCTGGCGGAGATCGTGAAGGATCCGGCCTCGCGCGACCCGCGGAAGGTGAACACGCCGGGGCGTCAGCACGGCTGGCTGGCGAGCGGGCTGAACGCCGGCGACATCAAGGTGTACCGTTCGTGGCACGTCGTCTACTGCGCCGCCGGCTACGCGGGGCCCCCGCCCATGGTGCACCTCCGCAGCGGCGAGACGTTCCGCCGGTGGTCGCAGCCGGGGCTGGAGTACGGCAGCGGCTTCGTGTACTGGGGGGTCAACAGCGG
>CAZNSB010000718.1:0-2615 GCA_964575155.1 uncultured Planctomycetaceae bacterium
CGTGCAGCGTCCCCGCTCCAGCAGCAACCGCACCATTGCCACCTGCGCAACGTGGACCCGCTCCGGATGCCGAGCCCGCAACGTGGACAAAGCGTCGAGCTTGCGGCGCTCGCCCGCGTCCGGGCCGGCGTAGAGCCCCCCGCCCGCGGACGGTTGCAGCGCTGGGACCCAGCACGTATCCTCCGGGAAATCTAGGACTGTCTGCAAGTCTTGGGCCGCGCCGGTGCCCGCCGCGTGCGGCCCACTGCCTCGTGGCATCACCTCGAACACCCCCGGACGGACCGCATCGGCGGACAGCCGCCGTCGAGCCATTCGCGCAGCTCAGCCCGCCGCCACCGGACCAATTGGCCGAGCTTCACCGGCCGCGGTATCCGCCCCGCGTCGGCCAATCGGTAGACGTGGCGCCGGCTGCAATCCAGCAGCGCCGCCACAGCCCCAACGTCGAGCAGCTCAGCCGATGCCCGATCCGGCCCGACGGTCCGCCCGTCGGCAGCGTTCGATTGCGTCGTCATCGTCAAGTACTCCAGTCCGCGTCGGGCGTGCCAGCGGTTGCGGTCCGCTGTCCACACACGCCCGGCAAATACCACAGACCGGAAGGGGTGGAAGCCCGAACCTTCCACCCTCTCAGCCCAGAAAAACGCCCCTGACGGTCAGCCAGGGGCGATGATTGCCACTGCAGATTCCCGCTAGATTTCCGCTTGCCTTCCACCCTTACTTGTCCGCCCAGCCCGGCCGAACCCGACCCGGCAAGCTCTGCGGTTCAATATCCTCGACCTTCGGGAAGCGGTCCTCGGGGTCAACGCACCCGGCTCGGCTGCCCTTCTTTTGCGTCCCCGTTCGTGTCCGGTACTCCGTCAGATTGCGGCGCCACGTCGCGAAGCTCGGCAGGTCGTCCGCCTCGCCCGTCACGCTGTGGACTTTGGCCAGCGCGTCATACGCTTCGCGGTCCGTTGGGTCAGTTGTGCCGAGCGTTTCGGCCGCGTGTAGATACTGCGCATGCGCCGTGTTAGCACGCGCCGGAATTTCCGGTTCGCCCGATTCAACGGGGCCCTTGGGTGCCTCGCCTTGCGGACTTGGCGACCCGCGCTGTGTGTCCTCCGCCGCCGGTCCGCCCCCGCCCAGCCCCAATTCACGTTGGACCAGCTCCCAGCGCTCGGCGATATCGCCCGCGGCGTCCGGCCCTTTCTCCAGCCGGTCGATAAATTCCACTGCGTCCACTATCAGCCCCTTATCGTCCGCCCGATTCGTGACGATCCGGTTCGGGTTGTAGCGCTGCAGCTCGTCGATCAGGCAATCGTCGTGCAACAGCGCCAGCAGCGCCGCCGATCCACTTGGCGTGTCCCACAGCGCACGCGGCTTCGGCTCCGAAGGCGGCGGAAACCAGCCGAAATCAGGGTCTTCCGGGCAAGGTTCGTCCCACAGCGCAAAGTGATCCCACCGCCAGCCTTGCCCGGCTGGCGGGTTATTGCCGTCCGTGTACTTGGCTCCGCCGGCGCGCCAGTCCTTGAGGATCTCCCGTGCATGGGCTTCCTTCTCAGCCTTCAGCCGCGCTTCGGTCTCAGCCGCCCACCGGGCGTACTCCGCCGCCTCATGGACGCACTGCCGAAACCAGCTCGCCACTCTGCGATCGCACGCGGCCTCATCGATCTCCTGCAGCACTGGCTTGATCCGCTGACACAACGCTTCCCGTTTCCGGGATGAATCGTCGGGCATGGTGGCACCTCTGAAACGGTGGGCCGCCGCCCGGCGGTCGCGGCCAAAGGTGCGAATCCGCGGCCACCGAGCGGGCGACAGGCGGGTCATGACTCCGCCCATTCGGTCCGCTGAATTGTACCGACCCGAACGCCTGTCCGGCAGCGGGCCGAACAGCCATCGTGGCGGTGATGCGCTCCTCATCCGTCGCCCGCGCCTCGCGCGCGTGCGCGCGCAGCCCCGGACACAACTAGGACAGTCGCCGCGCCCGCCGCCCCCAGCTCTCGGGCTGATGAATGGGTCGACGTCGGCCGGCCCGTCCCTCGCTCTTCGTCACCCAAGCCCCCGGGGGCAGGTCGCCAGCGCGGCGTGGTGTCGCGTTCGTCGGGTCATCGCCTGTCGTACGCTGGCAGAAACCCCCGTATTGGGTGAGTGCTACTCTCAGTTGAAATTCAAGGCGGACGGCTCCATGAATGATGGGTCTTCAAGGCCATCAAACAACAAGGAGCCATGCTATGAGAAGTATCGTGCGTGTTGGATCGAAGGGCAAGCGGGCTGAAGGCGAGACGGGGGTCACAGCGGGCCACGTTGCTGAGCTGGACAGCCGGGTGGAACTGATCCAGGCCCTCATCCCTCTGGGGCTCGAGGCCGTGAACGAGCTGTTGCAGCAATAGGTTACGGCCTTGGCTGGGCGGCGTGAGCACCGGCACGGTCGGCAGGCCGGGCGTCGGCCGGCCGAGCGGGCCGTACAGCTCCAGGTTCTTGAAATCGACCCACTCCTTCTGCTCGGCCTTGTAGATCGCCACGCCGTTGACCGCGAATTCGACCATGGCACTGTCGTCGGCCACCGTGGTCAGGTCGTCGGGGCTCAGGTCGAGCGTGACCGCGTAGCCGGGCAGCTTGGTATTGAAATTGTTGAACCA
>CAZNSB010000719.1:0-2586 GCA_964575155.1 uncultured Planctomycetaceae bacterium
GGAATGACCACTCTCGCCGCTCTCGGCATGCCACTACCCTATCACGCCCGAAGGCGATGTCAACAGAAAATATAACCGTCCCGGTTTCCCTTTTCCTCCTTTTCCTCCCTTGCGGCGGGGCCAGACCGTGGTACACTTTTCGGCGAAGGAAGAGCCAGAAATAGGATTATCATGGCAGAACCGCCCGTGACGGTCATGGGCGAGAGATGAAATCGGAAATGTCGGCAGGAACGAGACTGCAATGAGAACCGTGCCACTTTCGATTGTCGTTGTCTTGGCCAGCCAAGTGCTGGTCTTGCCCTCCCCGGCGGCCGGCGCGGAGTCGCGGAAAGCAGCCGATGAGATCATCCAGGCCTCGGGCGTCAAGGCCGGCCTCTGCGTCCACCTGGGCGTCACCGACGGGAAGCTCACCGCGGCGCTGGGAAAGAAACTCGGCGGCGGCGAGGCGGGTTCTATCGTTCAGGGCTTGGCGGCCGATGCGGAGACTGTGAAGAAGGCCCGGGCCCACATCGAGTCGCAGGGCCTGTACGGACCGGTCTCCGTGGTGCGCTCAAGCTACAACCGGCTGCCGTATGCGGAAAACCTCGTGAACCTGGCGGTCGCGGAGGACCTGCCCGCGCTGCTCGGCAAGGGTTTGGACCTGAACGAAGTCTTTCGCGTTATCGTTCCCAACGGCGTGCTGTGCTACGGCGGCAAGATCGATGCCGGCAAGCCCGCTGCGGCCGGGTTCGTGGATGTCAAAACTGTCGGTGCTTGGACGACGGCCATCAAGCCGCGCCCCAAGGAGCTGGACGACTGGCCCAGCCACAATTATGGCCCGGAGCAGAATTCAGTCTCCCGGGACCAGCTTGCGGGCACGAATACCCGGTTGCGATGGAGAGGCGGTTCCACCCCCTTCGGGACCTGGGTCTCGGCGGGAGGGCGGTTGTTCTATCCCCAAGCTGTCCGCAACTACGGCTACGGATGGAGGCGGGCGGAGTTGATCGCCCGCGACGCCCTCAACGGTCTGCCGTTGTGGAAACGGCCGCTGAACGGGGCCATTAGATGGCCGGGTAATTCTTTCAAGAACCTGGTGGCCACTGCCGAGCGCGTGTTCCTGCCCATTAACAAGAGCGGTGTTCTGGCGGCGCTTGATGCCGGCACGGGCGAGGTGGTGCGCACGTACAAGCAAGCGGGGCGGGTTACTGATTTCGTGTACCACGAAGGCAAGTTGTTCACCCGGGGTCAGTCGAATATGGCGATCCATGCCGAGACCGGCGAAGTGCTCTGGAAGAATAACGAGGCGGGCGTGTATATCATCGCGGAAGGGCGCGGCTATAGTGTTGTGTACGGCCGGGAAACCGACCGGCTCGCCTGCCTGGATCTCTCCACCGGAAAGATCCTGTGGCAGGTGCCGCTGATTGATCCCTCTGACAAATACACCCGGCCCAAGCATTTCTACTACAAGGGGGTCCTGGTATTCGCCCACATCATCCCACGAATAAAGGGAAAAAGAGAGCAGAAGATCTGGCCGGCGGCTTATTCCCCAAAGGATGGGAGGCTGCTGTGGGAGTACAAGCCGGAAAAGTTGAAATCCGTGATAGCAAAAGGGATACCACATGTCTTTGGCGCGCAGGGCCTGATTTGGTTGAACGTCAGGTTGTCCGGGCAGCCGGCCGGCAGGTGTCCTAATTCCTGGGTGGGGATCGACCCGGCGACAGGCGAGGAGAAGGTCCTTCACGACGACCCGGTGCCCGGCATCTCGTGGTTCCACCACTATCACCGTTGCCACACGGCCCGGGCCACCGGGCGGTTCTACATGAGAGGTAATCACGAATTCTTCGATTTTGCCGCCGGGAAATGGCACCACGGATTTGGTTTTGCCCGGGGGGCGTGCGGCATGGGCATGCTCCCGGCCAACGGCCTGATCTATGACTCTCCAAGTGCTTGCGGCTGCCGCGTCTTCATGAAGGTCGGCTTCCATGCCTTTGCGCCTCCGAAAAAAATGGAGGAAGACAGGGGCGAGCGGCTGGAAAAAGGACCAGCCTATGCAACGCGGAATGAAGACGATTCAGAGACCACTCCGCACTCCGCACTCCGCACTCCACATTCGGATTGGCCTACGCATCGGCATGATCCCAGGCGCACAGGGGCCACACTGGCCGAGGGGCCCGCTGAACCGAAACTGCTTTGGGAAAGAGAGGCAGGCAAGAGCATCACGGCGCCCACGATCGCGGAGGGCAAGGTCTTCGTTGCTTCGATGGATGATTATCGACTCCGGGCACTCGACGCGGCCACGGGTGAGACGCGCTGGTCTTTTGGGACCGGCGGTCGGATCGACTCGCCGCCGACGATCCACGCGGGGCTGGCCGTGTTCGGTTGTCGGGATGGCTACGTTTATTGTCTGAGGGCCAAGGACGGTGAGCTGGTTTGGCGTTATTGGGCTGCGCCCGACCGGGAACAGGTCCTGGTGGAAGGACGCCTGGAATCGGCCTGGCCGGTACACGGCAGCGTACTGGTCTTGAACGACGTGGCCTACTTCGCGGCGGGATGGCACGGCGGACTGGATGGCGGGCTCACCCTTTACGCGGTTAAGCCTGCAACAGG
>CAZNSB010000720.1:0-2586 GCA_964575155.1 uncultured Planctomycetaceae bacterium
CGACCCGCCACCCGTTGACCATGTCGCATTCGCCCGAGGCGACCATCGCCAGCAGCCTGGGGATGTCGCCCGGGTCGTTCTGGAGGTCGGCGTCGAGCGTCGCGATGAAGCGCCCCCGGGCCGCCCCCAGCGCGGCGTCGAGCGCGGCCGTCTGCCCCGAGCGCCTCTTCATGGTCAGCACGCGGAGCTGGGCGACCCGGTGCATGCAGTTGCGGAGGGCGCCGGCGGTGCCGTCGTCACTGTGGTCGTCGGCGATGACGATCTCCCACGGGCGGTCGAGGTCCGCCAGGGCGCGGGAGATCTCCTCGACGAGGACGGGCAGGTTCTCCTGCTCGTTGTAGGCCGGGGCGACGACCGAGAGGTACACCTCTGCATGCGGCGGTGCCGGGGTCATGGGCTGGCTGGTCCTGTTCTCGGGTCTCGATCCAGGGGGGCATTCTACCGGGCGGGCGCGAGGGTCCGCAACGCGCCGCCTCAGTCCTCGTCCCACCCGGAGATGTAGGGCGTCGGGCGGGGCGTCCCGGAGAGGACAATGGGGCGCCTGACGCGGATCAGATACACCCTCCCCCACTTCTGGTACCTGACCGGCGCACTGGCCAAGCGGACGGTGCCCAGGTCCCCGGGGGCGAGCTGGGCGATCTGCCCGTCTCCGGCCGGGACCGCCCTGGCCGCGCCCAGCTCGATCAGCCCGCGGTCGCAGGTCAGCAGCCAGGGGATGTCGCACCCGTCCAGCTCCTCGGCGCTGGTGATTCGCCGCCCCAGCCGGGGCGTCTCCGTCCGCCCGGCGGGCCGTTTCCGCTTCAGCCTCTCCAGCCCCGCCGCATCCACGATGTGCCGCCCGAGATACTGGGGCACGCTGATCCGCCCGGTCATGAACACCGCCAGGCCGTCGCCGCCGACGAGGGGGCGGGCGGCCTCGGCCAGGAGAAGCATCTTCTCGCCGTCGCCGTACCGGGCGTGCCGGCTGAGGAAGTGGGTGTACACGAACATGATCCCGGGCATGGCGACCACGGCGAGAAAGGCGACGCGGCGGACGCGCCACCTCAGGCTTTCTCGGACGGCCCAGGTGGCGAGCAACAGGCCGGCCAGGGCCAACGCGGGCAGCACCCACCAGCACAGGGGCCCGGCCGACGCCGGCAGCCTGATCGCCTTGCGGACGAACGCCGGCAACTGAGGCTGGAACAGCAGCCCCAGCGCCGCCGCCGCAAGCAACGCCCCGGCCGTCACGCCCACGCCCGCGAAGACGTGTCGAAGCACCCCGACGGCCCGGCCCGCGCCCCGGCCGCGGGACGCCACGGCCTGAACCGCCCATGCCCCCAGCAGGGCCATCGCCCCATAGCACGGCAGGAGGTAGTCCGGCCGGCCGCCGTGAATCAGCGAAAACGGCACCAGCACCGCCAGCACCCAGCACAGCGGCAGGAAGACCGGCGATCTCAGCTTGAACCACCGCCTGGGGTGGACGAGGAAGAAGGCCCCGACGGCAAAGACCGACCCGGGCAGGAAGTAGTACAGCAGGTTGGCGGCCTGGGGGACGGAGCTGGCCTTGGGCGGCAGGGCGCCCGCGCCGGTGATCCGCTGCCAGATCTCGAAGTGGACGATCTCGCGGAACTCCGCCCCGCCCTGGACGAACATCCCCACCCACACCGGCGCCAGCACCGCCGCCGTGGCCAGCATGCCCCACCCGAAGCGGGTGGCCTTCATCGCCCGCCGCCATCGCCGCCCGATCAGCCGAAAGGCCACCAGCAGCTTCCTATCGAGTCCGTCGGCGGCCCGGAGGACGCCGAAGCCGCCCCCGACGCCCGCGGCCAGGGCCAGCATCCCCCCCACCACCGCCAGGTTCAGCACGCCCCAGCCCTTGGTCAGGGCCGCCAGGATGATCGTCGCCCACAGCCCCAGGACGTACCATTTTCTCCCCCCGCGCGGGGCCCGGTGAAACAGCAGCCGGTCGGCGCAGAAGATCGACCCCGTCACCCACATCGTCAGCATCATGTCGGTCAGTGAGACGTACATGAGCTTGCTCATGTGGTGTGCGGCCGCCCAGAGGCACGCCGCGAGCAGGCCGGTGCGCCGCCCGTACCACCGCCGCCCCAGCAGGTACACCAGGGCCGCGGCGACGAAAGACGCCGCCACCGTCGGCAGCCGGAACGTGAAGTCGTTGTAGACGCCGGTGACCCACAGCACCGCGGCCTGGCACCAAGTGTAGAGCTGCGGCTTTCGGGCGAGCCGGCCCATCTGGTTTCGCGGCAGCAGCAGCTCGCCGGTCTGGAGCATGCTGACGGATGCCCCGATCTGAAGGAGCTGGGCGTAGGCGTAGGTGTTCGCCGGCGAGTGGGCGCTGTTGGCGACGACCACCCCCACCAGCAGAAACACCACCAGCAGGTCGCGGGCGAGGCCCCCCCGTCGGGCCGCGTCGGCGGCCTTGACGAGCGGCTCGGGAGCGGAAGGTGGGGCCTTCATGTGAGCTGCCTCTTCTCCGTCGGCGAGGCCGAGAGTAGTCGCCCGCCCGCCCCCTGTCAAGCCGGCCGTCCGCCCTTGTCGAACCCGAATAGTAATGTCCGGTCTTAACCAGATAAGAATGTCCGCTTT
>CAZNSB010000721.1:0-2581 GCA_964575155.1 uncultured Planctomycetaceae bacterium
TGCGTGAACCTCGATTCAAATTCCTGCCTGCGGCAGGCAGGCGCGTAATTCGTGTTCATGGAGCGTAGACGATGGCAAAGAGACAACACAGCGAATTGACGGCGGGGCTGTTCGTGGTGGCCGCCCTCGCCGCCGGCGTCGGGGTGCTGCTCTGGCTGGGCGCGACCGACCTGCTGGCCAGGCCCAAGCAGCGGGCGGCCTTCTTCGTCGAGCGGGACAGCGGCAGCCTCGGCCTGGCCACCGGGAACTTCGTCCTCGTCAACGACGCACCCGTCGGGAAGATCAGCGAGATCCGCTTCGTGCCCGCCCGGGGCGGAACCCTCTACTTCGCCGAGATCGAACGCGACGACGTGAAGATCCATTCCGACGCCAAGGCCTACGTGGGCTTCGCCATGGTCGGCACCAAGCCCCTCGTCGTGACCAGCATGGGCTCCGAGGCCAAGCCGCTCGCCGACGAGCACCACCCCGTCACCATTTCCTCCACCGCGTTCGACGAGGCCCTCAAGGACCTGGCGGCCGCGGCCGAGAAGGTCAAGCTCCAGCTCGACGAGACGGAGAAGGGCTCGCTGCTCGCCAAGATCCTCCACGTCGCCGCCCTGCTCGGCGGGGAGATCGACGCCGAGCGCCAGCGCTCGCTCATGGCCAAGGCCCACACCAGCGCCGACGACGTCAACGCCGTGACCGCCGCCCTCCGCCGGCAGACCGATCCGGCCGACCCCAAGAGCGTCCTCGCCAAGGTCGGGCGCACCGCCGACAGCGTCGAGAAGGTCGCCGGCACCATCCGCGATCAGACGAACATGGCAGACGACAAGTCGATCCTGGCCAAGGTCGGCGCCAGCGCCGACAACGTCAAGAGCGCCACCACAGACGCCGCCGCAATGGCCAAAAAGATCCGCCCGGACATCGAGCAGACCGTCGCGAAGATCCGCGAGTACACGCACAAGGACGTCGCCGACCTCCTCGTCAAGCTCCGCAGGGCCAACACCGAGCTGGTGGACACGGTCGGGAACCTCAAGGCGGTTTCGGCCGACGGCAGGGAGCTGGTGGCGCTGAACCGCCAGCGGCTGGAGGACACGATCTTCCACCTGAAGGTCATGTCGGCCAACCTCAGCGCCGCGGCCAAGGAGATCCGCCGGAACCCCTGGCGGCTGCTGAAGCGTCCCAAGGAGAAGCAGACCGAGACCGAGACCCTCTACGACGCCGTCCGCGCCTTCGGCGAGGGCGCCGGCGAGCTCCGCGACGCCGTCGCCCGCCTCGAGGCCCTCAGCAAGTCGCAGGCACGCCTCACCGGCGCCGAGCCCGCCCTCAAGAAGGCGATCGGGCACCTCGAGACCAGCTTCGTCAAGTTCAGGAAGGTCGAGGACAACCTCTTCGAGAAGCTCGCCGGCGATGTCAAAGACCTGCCCGAGGGAAGCTCGCCCAAGTAGCCCCCCGCCGCCCCGGCGCCGGACGTTTGCGGCCGCCGGGCCCTCTTTGCCTTTGGCTTGCCCGCGATGGCGGGCGATAATGCAGAGCATGGCAGATTACGAGTTCACGGTAGTCATCGAACGGGACGAGGACGGCCGGTTCCTGGCTGTTTGCCCGGCCCTCCAGGGCTGCTACACCGAAGGCGAAACGGAGGCTGAGGCCCGCGAGCTGATCGCCGACGCCATCCGGCTGCACCTGCAGGACCGCGTTGAGAGAGGCGAGCCGATTCATCAGGAGGTGGGCTCGGCGAAGATTCGAGTGGCGGTATGAGCCCGCGGCTGCCATCGCTCAGCGCCCGTCGGGTTGCGGCGATTCTTGAGCGGCATGGCTTTGTTCGGGTTCGGCAAAGCGGCTCTCACGCGATCTTCCGCCATCCCGACGGACGCCGCACCACAGTCCCCATACATGCCAAGCGGATATTGGCCGGGGTCTGCTGCGCCGGATCATGCGGGATGCGGATCTGACAGTGGAAGACGTCATTTCCGGCGCCGGCTGAGGCCGAGCTCTCGCACAGGTTACAAACCTGTGCCACCAGCCTCCCGGACCCAGCACGGCTGCCCACAACGCAGCCGTGGCACCCGCGATTGAACGTTGACAGTGCAACTACGCCTTCAGCGCCATGGCCACGGTGTAGGTCTTGCCCTGCTTGAGCTTCCTGTAGTTGCCGAAGACGGCCGTGAAGTTTCGGTTGATGTACTGCCGCAGGCCGGCGACGGTCACCACGTACAGCCGCCCGCCGGGGGCGAGATGGGCCTTGGCGTCGGCCAGGATGACCGCCAGCAGCTCCTTCCCGACCTGGGCCGGGAGGTTGGAGACGATGTTGTCGAAGCGGACGTCGCCGACGGGGCTGAAGGCGTTGGAGGGGTAGATCCGGACGTTGGCGATGCCGTTGACCTCGGCGTTCTTCCGGGCGTAGTCGAGGGCGACGAAGTCCTTGTCCACCATGTGGACCTCTCCGCCCGGCGTCGCCGCCGCGACCGCCAGGCCGATCGCCCCGTACCCGCAGCCGAGGTCCAGGCTCAGGTGGTCGCCGGCGAGATCGAGCTTCTCGATCAGCATCCGCGACCCGTCGTCGATCCGCCGGGGGCTGAACAGGCCCCAGGTGCTGTGGAAC
>CAZNSB010000722.1:0-2579 GCA_964575155.1 uncultured Planctomycetaceae bacterium
ACCGTGCCAGTCCGGCGCTGATGCACTGGTCGCCCACGTGCAGCCCCATGCCGAACGCCAGCCCGACCACGTCGCAGAAGTCGCTGGGCCAAAGCGGCAGCGACCGCGAAAGCGTCTCCAGGTCGATCCGCCGGCCGCCGCTGGCGCAGTTGTCGATCCACAGCCCCTCGTGGCGCCGCCGCAGCTCGTCCCAGAAGGCATAGAGCCCCTCGACGTGTCGGATCTCGGTCACGCCGACGCGGTCGGGCGCGTCGGCCGATCGCCAGTAGCACAGCGGGTCGAAGTTGAAGTCCTGCCGGTAGACGTCCACGCCGTTGTCCGCAATGAGCCGGGATATCAGGTCCGTGATGTGCTCTCGCGCCTCGGGCAGGCCCAGGTTCAGCAGCAGGTTGTCGGGGTCTTCTTCACTGGTGAGGAGGAATTCCGGATGCTCCTGCGCCAGCATCGACCCTTTGCGGGCGCGCTCGGGCTCGAACCACAGGATGAACTTCATGCCCGCCTCGTGTGCGGCGTCGGCGACGGGCTTCAGGCCGCGCGGGAACCGCTGGCGGTTGACCGTCCAGCTTCCGACCTCTTCCCACCACGAGGCCCCCCGGCCATACCAGCAGGCGTCGATCCAGTAGACCTCAGCGCCCAGCGCAGCGGCCTTGGGCAAGGCGGGCAGCTCGAGCGCCTCGCCGGCCTGGCCGGTGAGGTAGTAGTAGGCCTGGAGGCACTGGGCGGTGGGCGGGGTGACGAGCTTTCCGTCGATGCGCGGCAGGTAATGCGCGATCAGAAGCCGGCGGAGCAGGTTGTTGCCCAGGGCGTCGTCGGGGCCTTCCCAGTCGATGACCAGGACTCTCGGGGTCCGGATCTTTTCGCCGGGGCGAAGCAGCAGATGGGTCCGCTCCATGCCGGCAGCGATCCGCAGGCGCCGCTCGTCGCGGTCGAACGTCGCCTTCCACTGCCCCGACCAGCCGATGGCCAGCACCATCCCGCAGCCGGCGCGCTGAAGGTTCATGAAAGGGAGCGCCCCGTTGGACGACCTGCCGCCGTGCGGGGCGAGGGCTTTCTCGCTGCCCGGCGGCAGCTCCGTCGCCTGGGGGAGGAAGTCGTCCATTCGGCAACTGCTGCCGTTGGCGTGGTGCAGCCGCAGCCGCTCCTGGGGGAGCATGGGCACGGAGAGGTCCATCGGCAGGATGTCTTCCAGGATCGGCGTGTCGGCTTGGCCTCGGTTCTCAAAATCCACGAGCCAATCCGCGGCCGGGAAATCCTCGAACCTGCGAACGTGGACGCTCGCGCGAAGCCCGGTGAGAGGTTCCGCGTAGCCCACGTGTGTGATCTCCCCGCCCGCAGCGGCTTCCGTTGAGAGGTCTTTCCTCCACCCTCCCAGCAGCTCCGCCGAGCTCTTGCCGCCACAGCGAAAGGAAAACGACGGCATCTCCAGTCCTGCGGTGAATCGGGGCATCCTGATTCCCTTCTTGAGACGTTGCGCCTCCCGCCGGCCGCTGAGGACTCCTACTCGGGCGGCTGGCCGGCAGTCGGCTTGGGCGGGGCCTTGGCGGCTTGCGCGCTCAGGGCGCACCGGCCGGCGGCGCCCCACTCGATCAGCTCCTCGAACCGTCCGACGTATCGGCAGGCGACGGTTGAGGGAATCTCACCGACCTGCCTGAGCTTCCGCTGGGTCGTGTCCACCTCCACCACCACGCCGCCGTGCCGCCCGCCCTCCCTCGGCACCGCCGGCCGGAGGGCCGCGATGCGCCGCCCGGCAGGTCCGTGGCTGATGAACTCCAGGTCTTTCAGCTCGGGCATGATGGCGGCGTCCAGCAGTGCCTTCCCGCAGGCATCGAGCACCACGAGCGTCCGGCAGGGAGGCTTGGTGATCATGCAGCGGGAGGTGAACGCCAGCGACTCCTCGTCCTTCCGCCAGAAGCCCGCACGCCCCAGGCCGTACACCTCCGTGTAATCGTCCAGCAGGAACCGCTGGGCGGTCTGGCGGTGGAAGATGGCCACTCGGCGGCTGCGCCCGTAGCCGTAGGTCCGGGGCCAGTTGCCCTCGCCGGCGGCGACGTCCGGACGCTCGTATACGATCCGATCTCCGGAGCTGCTGATATGGGGGGCGCCGTAGGCGGCCCGGGGCATGGTGGCGAAGTCCGCGAAGGTCCAGTCCCCCCCGTTGCGGACGAAGAGCTTCGAGACCAGTCCGCCGGCGGGCTTGGCGCGGGAGATGTTGTGCGGATAGAAGTCGTTGGAAACGTCGCTCTGGAGCAGCTCGTATCGCCGGAGCTCCAACTCCGACGACAGCGGAATCCGCACGGTCCGCATCAGCATCCCCGTCGCCGCCAGCATGTCGGGCACGGGCGTGACCGTCGGATGCCGCGCGCACCCGCCGGCCACGCCCCCCAGCAGGCACGCCGAAAGTAAAACCCGGAACCTCATCGATGCCCTTTCCTGTTCCCAGCCGGCGTCCCTCCCCGGCCCCGGCTGCCCGGGCGACACCCAAAGCATTCCGCGCCGAGGCCGGTTTGTCAATGCGCCAGGGCCCGCCCTGTCGAACCCGAATAGTAATGTCCGGTCTTAACCAGATAAGAATGTCCGCT
>CAZNSB010000723.1:0-2568 GCA_964575155.1 uncultured Planctomycetaceae bacterium
TGAAGCACAGCCCGGGCTCGCCGGTGGCGTGGGCGCACTCGACCATGAGGTCCCACACCTGCGCGACGGAGTAGAAGCGCTCCCCGGCGCCGCCGGAGTTCTCCCGGCCGGGGGCGGTTGCCTCCACGAGGTCGCCCAGCTCGTACGTGGCGACGTCCACGGCGAGGGGAACCAGGTAGCGCCGCCCCGTGCGGGGATTGATCACCACGTGGGCGTCGTTGCCGCCGGCGGCGACCGCGGACATGAAGGCGTCGCTGACCTTGACGGAGATGTTGAAATTCTCGAACGCCCCCATCGAGCGCTTGGCGGTGATGAACTTGAGGATGTCCGGGTGCCTCACGTCCATCATGCCCATGTTGGCGCCGCGGCGGAAGGCGCCCTGCTGGATGGCGTTGGAGGCCTCGGAGAAGACCCGCCAGAAGGAGATCGGCCCGGAGGTGGTCCCGCCGCTGGAGGCGATGTAGTCGCCGGTGGGGCGGAGGCGGTCGAAGGCGAATCCGGTCCCCCCGCCGGCCTTCTGAATCAGGGCGGTGTACTTGACCGATTCGAAGATGCCTTCGATGCTGTCGTCGATGGGCAGCACAAAGCAGGCGCTGAGCATTCCCCGCTCCCGGCCGGCGTTCATAAGTGTAGGGCTGTTCGGCAGAAACACGCCGTTGGCCATGGACTTCCGGAAGCTTTCGGCCCGCGCGTTGACGCCGTCGCCGGACGTGCCCCAGCGGCGTTCGGCGCGGGCGACGGCGCCGGCGACGCGCCGGAACATCTCCGCGGGCGTCTCCAGCGTCTGCCCGCCGGGCGCCTTGAGGAGGTAACGATGCCGCAACACCCGCAGGGCGTTGGCCGTCAGTTGCGGATCGCGGTCGTCCATTCCCACACCCTCGGACGCAGCAGGGATTCCCGCTTCTGCATTTTACAGATGCGCGCCCCTGCCCCGCCGCACGCCGGCTCATTATAAGCGGCGCGCTGCACAACCGCGAGAGGAAGGGCGCCCGCCCCGTGCGCCGGGTGCACGCAGTGGCACGGGCGTCTCGCCCGTGCGGTGATGGACCGCGGCTCGAGGTCCTTCGCACCGCCGGGATGGCCGTGCCGGGCCACGAAAGAACGGTGCACCCCCTGCGGCCGGCGCGCGGAAGCCCGCGACGAACGCGCACCAGACGCCGGCGATCTCTCTCACGCCCATTCCTGCTCAAGCGCGCAGAAGAAATTCGTCGAAAAAGTTTTTTTGTAATGCTTGCAAACAGTTGATGCGCGTGTGTACAACTAGGCCACGTTTGGTGAATGGCTATTGCCTCTAGAACCGAAAGGAGGTGGTGAAGATGGCAAAGGCCAAGAAGAAGGCTGCAAAGAAGGCGGCCAAGAAGAAACCCGCCAAGAAGAAGGCCGCGAAGAAGAAGAAGTAGCCAGCCAAGAAACGGCGGACCTTGATCGCCAGGAAGTTTCGGCGGTCGCCCCTTTCACGGACACGAAAGGGAAAAGGTCGGAAGCAGTAGGTGCCAAGCCACGGCGGCACCTACTGCTTTTTTTTCGCCCGCGCCACGACCGGCTGGGCGCCCTGTCTCAGCCGCAAACACCGCGAACCGAAGAAGATGTTCCTTCCGGGCGCCTGTCCCTGGTCGGCTCGCAATCGAAGCTTGTGTTCGCGCTGTTCGCGGCTGAAAAAGCGCTCTCGGTCGGGCTTGCGGGGCGGGGGCGTGCATCTATAATGGCAACGGTGCGAACGATCGCGGTGACCAATCAGAAAGGCGGGGTGGGAAAGACCACGACGGTGGCCAACCTCGGGGCGGCCCTGGCCGAGCGCGGCGTCAACGTCTGCCTCATCGATCTCGACCCGCAAGCCCACCTGACGATGCACTTCGGCGTCGATCCCATGAACCTGTCCTTCAGCATGTACGACGTGCTGACCGCCGACACGCCCCTGACCCGCGCCGCCATCCTGGTCGAGCCCCACCTGACGGTCATCCCCTCCGTCATCGACATGGCCGCCGCCGAGGTGGAACTGGCCGGCGCGGTCGGCAGAGAGCAGATCCTGGCCAACCGGCTGGCCGGCGAGAGCCTGCCCTACGACCTGATGATGACCGACTGCCCCCCCAGCCTCTCGCTGCTCACCCTCAACGCCCTCGCCGCCGTCGAGGAGGTCTTCATCCCCCTCCAGCCTCACTTCCTGGCCCTCCAGGGGCTGGGAAAGCTGCTGGAGACCGTCTCCCTGGTGCACCGGCGGATCAACACCGACCTCAGCGTCTCCGCCGTGATCTTCTGCCTGTACGAGACGTCCACCCGACTGGCGGCCGAGGTCATCGAGGACGTCAAGCAGTTCTTCGACGAGGCCCGCGGCGGGGCAGAGGCCTGGTCGCAGACGCGGATCTTCCGCACGAGGATCCGGCGAAACATCAAGCTGGCCGAATGCCCCAGCTACGGGACGACCATCCTCCGCTACGCCCCTTCCTCTCACGGCGCCGCCGGCTACACCCAACTGTGCGAGGAGTTCCTGGACACCTGGCCGGCCGAGACCCGCCCGGCCGCCCTGGCCCGACCCGCCCTGGCGGCCAACCCCGCCGGCCAAGACGTCGC
>CAZNSB010000724.1:0-2566 GCA_964575155.1 uncultured Planctomycetaceae bacterium
ATGCTCTCCAAATCGATGCCGAGGTCCTTGGTGAAGACCTTCGCGCCGGTGAGGGTTCCGATATCGGCCATCATCGCCTTGCGGCGATCGCCGTATCCGGGCGCCTTGACGGCGCAGACGTTGACGATCCCGCGCAGCTTGTTGACCACCAGGGTCGCCAGGGCCTCGCCCTCGACGTCCTCGGCGATGATCAGCAGGGGCCTCTTGGCCTGGGAGACCTTCTCGAGCAGCGGCACGAGCTTGCCGACGTTTGAGATCTTCTCCTCGTGGATGAGGACGAGGGGCTTTTCCAGCTCGCCGACCATGGCCTCGGGGTCGGTGACGAAGTGGGGGCTGAGGTACCCGCGGTCGAACTGCATGCCCTCGACGACGTCGACGGTGGTGTCGATGCCCTTTCCCTCCTCGACGGTGATGACGCCGTCCTTGCCGACGCGCTCGAAGGCGTCGGCCATGATCTTCCCGACGGCGTGGTCGTTGTTGGCGCTGATGGCGGCGACGTTGACGATGTCGGCCTTGTCGGCGATGTCCACGGGGCGGGACATCTTCTTCAGGGCCTGGTCGACCTTGGCGGCGGCGGCGCGGATGCCGCGGGCCAGCGCCATCGCGTCGGCGCCGGCGGTGACGTTGCGGAAGCCCTCGGCGAAGAGCCCCTGGGCCAGCACCGTGGCGGTCGTGGTGCCGTCTCCGGCGGCGTCGGAGGTCTTTGAGGCGGCCTCCTTGACCAGCTTGGCGCCCATGTTCTGGAACTTGTCGGCCAGGTCAATCTCCTCCGCCACGGTCACCCCGTCCTTGGTGACGGTGGGGGCGCCCCATCCCTTGTCCAGGACCGCGGTCCGGCCGCGGGGGCCCAGCGTGCTCTTGACCGCGTCGGTCACCTTGTTGACGCCTTCCAGCAGGGCCGCCCGGGCGTCGCTGTCGAAGGTCAGTTGCTTCACCGCCATCGTGAGCTTCTCCTTTCACTGCATAGCTGGGCCCGTCTGGGTTTTCGCGGGGGCCCCGGCCGGAGGCCTCGTGGGCCCGCCCCTGGCCGGAGTGGCGCAATCACACTGCACCGGCTCCCGGACGCCCATAAGCAACGGCTGTGCCGCATGACGTAACTTTCTGATTCCGATGATGTTAATGGAGATTGGCCGGTTTGTGTTGTTGCCTCCGGCCTGCCAGAAGGTGCATCAGCGCCGCCGGGGGGGCGGCGGTTTTGACAGGGCGCCCCAGGCCGGGAACCGCCCCCGACGAGCACCCCGCTCCGCCGCAGAGACCCCCGCAGCCCGACCTGAAAGGCCAACCGGCCGACCGCCTCGGACCGGCCCGGGCCCGCCCGGCGCCGAGCCGGCCGTGTTTTTCCCGGCGTGAAAATTCGTTGCAAGGTCGGACCGGCAGGCTATAATCCGAACCCACGGCAGCAAGAGGCGCCGGCTCGCCGGTCTGCGGCGAGGCGGCGGGGAACCAGTTCGGGTTGAAGGTCGCAGACGGAAAGGGCCTGTCATGGCGGACGATCAAAACATCGTACGCGGCGTAAGCTGGAGCGAGGTCTTTAGCTTCACCCACATCTTCAAGAGCTTCAAGATGGCCATTCACCCCAGCAAGCTCCTGCTGGCGCTGGCGGCCATTGTGCTCACGTACGTCCTCGGGCGGGTGATGGACCCCATCTGGTCGGGGCTCTGCGATTCGTGCACGGTGATGAAAGGCGAGGCCTGGACGTACTGGTCGGCCGAGAGCCGCGCCGACTTCCTCCAGCAGAAGAAGACGTGGCTGGAGACGACGCGCGTGGACCAATTGGCCGGGCTGATGACCGCCGCAGGCATCGAGGACGCCAACAAGAAGGCCACCGACGACTTCGACGACGCCGCGGACGCCCTGCTGGCCAAGTACGACGAGGTGTATGAGCAGGGGCTGAAGAAGATCGAGGAAGCGTGGGTCGATGCCGAGAAGCAGATCGAGAACATGCCCGAGCAGCAGCGGGACGAGGCAAGAGAGGAGGCCCGGCGGAGCCGCCAAGAGGCCGTCCGAACCGCTCTTCGCGGGTACGTCAACGGCAAGAAGAACGTGAAGCAGTGGTGCGGGAAGGGCATCTTCGCCGCCCTGCTGAACTGGCAGATGTATTGTGTCCGCAATGCCCTGGGGGCGGTGCGGCGGGGCAACTTCGTCGCCGGGCTTTCCGACCTTCGGGCCTCCCGCGGCAACATCCGCCCGGCGGTGTACCGCACCCCGGCGGTGTCCAACGTGGCCCCGGTGAACGCCTCCACCAACGACCCGGAAGGCGTGGGGGTTCTGGCCTGGATGGTGCTGATGGCCTGGGGGGTGTGGTGGATGTTCTCGACGTATCCGATCTATTCGATCCTCTTCCTGCTGGGGGGGCTGGCCATCTGGTCGGTGCTGGGCGGGGCCGTCTGCCGGATCGCCGCCCTCCACGCCGCCCGCGAGGAGAAGATCGGCATGGTCGCGGCCGTCAGGTTCAGCTGCTCGAAGTTCTTCAGTTTCTTCAGCGCCCCGCTGCTGCCGCTGGGGTTCATCGCCTTCCTGGGGATCTGCCTGGCGGCGGCGGGGTTCGTGGGCTCGTGGGGGTACG
>CAZNSB010000725.1:0-2559 GCA_964575155.1 uncultured Planctomycetaceae bacterium
CCGAAGGCACACCGGTTTTCGAGACCGGCCCGATCAACCGCTCTGGCACCTCTCCGGGATGCCTGGCTTCCGGCGCTGCGGAAGCCTCATTCTAACATGCCGCCGGGGTCTTGTCAGCGCCCGGCTCGCCGCAAGAGCCGGCCTGGGCCGGCGGGCCCCGCCGGGCCGCCAGCCCCCCATGGCAATTGCCATGTTATTCAACTTGCCTTCCTCGCCCTGCCGATGTAAACTTATATAAAAGAACGACAAGTACGCCCTCTTGCCCCCGCAGAGGTGTTACACGATAGAGGCAGGGTGGCGGTGCGCCGCCAACGCCCGCTGCGCCGTCAACGGAAAGCGGATCGATGGCCAGGACCGATATATTTGCAGCCACCATCAGGCACTTTCTGGCGCCCGTGGTTCGCTTTCTGGACGACCCCAGCGTCTCGGAAATCATGATCAACACCCCGGATGAGATCTACGTGGAGAAGGACGGGGCGCTGGTCCGGACGGACGCGAAGTTCGACAGCGCGGAGTCCTTCGTCGCCGCGGTCAACAACGTGCTCCAGTTCACGGGCAAGCGGCTGACGTCGGAGCAGCCGCTGATGGATTCCCGGCTGCCGGACGGGTCGCGCGTGCACGTGATCCTCGGGCCGCTGAGCCGGCGAGGCACCTGCATGACCATCCGGAAGTTCGCCAAGGTGATGTTCGACGCCGACCACCTGGTGGAGCTGGGAAGCTGGACGGCGCAGGCGATGGAGTACATCCGCCTGTGCGTGCTGGGGGAGAAGAACCTGCTGGTTTCCGGGGGGACCAGCTCGGGCAAGACCTGCCTGCTGAACGTGCTGAGCGAGTTCATTCCGCACCACCAGCGGATCGTGGTGATCGAGGACTCGGCGGAGCTGGCCCTCCAGCAGGAGCACGTGATTTCGCTGGAGTCGCGGGGCCCGGACCGGTACGGGCGCGGGGAGGTGACGATCCGCGACCTGTTCCGGTCGGGGCTGCGCCTCAGGCCGGACCGCATCATCATCGGCGAGTGCCGCGGGGGAGAGGCCCTGGAGATCATCCAGGCGATGACCAGCGGGCACGCCGGCTCCATGAGCACGCTGCACGCCAACAGCCCGCTGGACGCGCTGAACCGGCTGGAGACGCTGTGCATGATGTCGAAGATCGACCTGCCCCTGCACGCGCTGCGGGCGCAGGTGACCTCGGCCATCGACGTGGTGGTGCAGATGATGCGGTTCAGCGACGGGCGCCGCGAGGTGACGGGCGTGAGCGAGGTGCTGCCGCTGGACAAGGAGGGGCGCTACACCATGCGGGACATGTTCATCTACGAGCTCGAGGAAGGCACCGACCGCGGTCGGCTGGTCTGGACCGGCGCCAAGTCGCAGTACGGCGGCGAGCCGAGAATGCGGTTGCTGGTGAGCAAGGCGGAGCTGACGCGGGAGATTTTTCCCGCCGCCGGTTCCCGGCCGGTGCGGCGGAGCCAGGAGGTGCAGGCATGACCCCGGCGACGGCGAGATTCGGCCGGCTGAGGCGTTTGGCCAAGGAGCGGGCCGGGCAGATGACGATCGAGTGGGCGCTGGTCATGGTTGTGGTGGCGCTGCCCTTTTACTATGTTTTCAAGGTGTGCCTGGACCTGTTGGTGGCCCATTTTCAAATGGTGACGTTCTTGCAGAGCCTGCCTTTTCCGTGATGAGTCAGGCGCGGAGAGGAGATGATGGGACTGACTCAAGGCGAACACACATGACGTCGGCATGGAAACTGATCAAGCGGTTGCACAGGGATGAGGGCGGTGCCGAGGGGCTGGAGAAGCTTCTCATCATCGCCGCCATCGTGCTGCCCCTGCTGGGGGCGCTGATCTGGTTCCGCAACGACATCGGCAACTGGGCCAAGTCGCTGTGGGACTCGATCAAGGGCGATGCGCAGCAGCCCGTCCTGCCGTGAGCGGGTATCATGCCGGGCGGGCTTGCGCTGGCACCGCCCCCCTGGGCGATGGTCATCCTGGCCGCGCTCGTGGTCGTCGCCGCGGTCGTGGACCTCCGCTCGGGGAAGGTGCCCAACTGGCTGACGTATCCCGCCATCGCGGCCGGGGTGGTCGGGCACGCGCTGACGGCCCGGCTGGCAAGCGGCGGGGGCGAGTTGGGGCTGGCCGGGGCACTGGCCGGGTTTGCCGTGGGCTTTTTCCCGCTGGCAGCGTGCTGGCTGGCGGGGGGCATCGGCGGCGGCGACGCCAAGCTGATGGGCGCGATTGGCGCTTTGGGCGGGTGGCGCTTCGCTCTGAGCACCGTGGTGTACGGCATTATCGTGGCGGCGATCATGGCCGTGGTTGTCATGGTTCGAAGGCGGCTGGTGCGGCGGACGCTGCGGCGGGTGTGGCACACGTTACAGTTGCTTTTGGCGCCGGGAGCCCGTCCGGCCGATCCGACCAGCTCGGATAGCCCGACGGTTCCCTTCGCCGTGGCCCTGTGCGTGGGAGCGGCGGGCGCGGTGCTGGAAGCCCTGGCCCGGGCGGGTTGAGGAAGCGGATCGCGGGCGGATAGCTGCTCCGGGGCGGCAGGAGGCCTGATGCCAAAAACC
>CAZNSB010000726.1:0-2557 GCA_964575155.1 uncultured Planctomycetaceae bacterium
CTCATGATGCACCTCCTTGCCCAGGCTCTCCCTGGCGCACTACGACCAGCTTTTCCTGCCAGGAAAAGATGTCGCACACAGAGCGGGAGAAAGTAGTGAGTAGAAAGTAGAAGAAGGGCCCAAGGCATACCGGGGCGAACGATCATGGGCTATCAGCGAGACTTCTCCCGCGGTCTACTTTCAACTTTCTACTCTCTCCAAGCCGCAACAGCATGTCAACCAGCCAGCTATGTCTTGCCAGGACGAAAGGGACGAAAGGGGACAGGCTGCTTTTTGGCGCGGAACATATTGGCGGCCAATGACTTGCGTTGTCCGGGCGCTTGTTCCCGTTGCAGCCGGGGCTGGGATGCGACGCGGGTGTAGTGGGCCGCCGGCCGTTGGGGAGGGCGCGGGGGCAGGCAGGGGCGCGGCGGGCGGAGGCCTTTTCGCTGGCTTTCGGCTGTCGGGCCGATTAGACGTGCAGGGCGGCGTCGGGGGGAGCGAGGTCCTCCCGGCGACGGGAAGTCACGCCGGCAATCCAAAAAGACAGCGGAGCGAAAGCATGTCAAGAGCAGCGCAGAGGGCCGCCGCGATAGGTCTGGGGATCGTCTCGGCGGCGTCGCTGACGTTCGGGGCAGGCCCGGCCAACGCCGCGCCCCCCGCCGCCGGCCCGGCCGAACGCGACCTCGCCCGAACCATCCTCGACGCCACCGGCGTCAAGGGCGGGCTGATCGTGCATGTCGGGTGCGGGGGGGGCAAGCTGACGGCGGCGCTGCGGGCGAACGAGAGCTACCTGGTTCACGGCCTGGAGGGGGCGGGCGAGAACGTCTCGCGGGCGCGAAAGCACATCCGTTCGCAGGGGCTCTACGGGGCGGTGTCGGTCGAGCGGTGGGCGTCCGACCGGCTGCCGTACGCCGACAACCTCGTCAACCTGCTCCTGGCGGAGGACCTGGGCAGGGTCGGGATGGACGAGGTCCGCCGGGTCCTCGTTCCCGACGGGGTGGCGTACGTCAAGGGGGAGGGCGGGTGGACGAAGACCCGCAAGCCGCGGCCGGCCGAGATCGGCGAATGGACGCACGCCCTCCACGCCGCCGACAACAACGCGGTCGCCGACGACTCGGTCGTGGGCCCGCCGCGCCACATCCAGTGGGTGGGCGGGCCCCGGTGGGCCCGCAGCCACGACCACCTGGCCAGCGTGAGCGTGGTCGTGTCGACGGGGGGGCGGATCTTCTACATCGTGGACGAAGGGCCGACGGCGTCGGTGGCGTTGCCGGCGCGGTGGCGGATCGTCGCCCGGGACGCCTTCAACGGCGTGATGCTGTGGAAGCGGCCGGTCGGGCGCTGGGAGGGGCACCTGCGAGGCTTTCGGAGCGGCCCGGCGGAATTGCAGCGGCGACTCGTCGCCGTCAACGACAGGGTGTACGCCGCCGCCGGGTACGGCAAGCCGCTGATCGCCCTGGACGCCGCGACCGGCAAGACCGTCAGGACGTACGAGGGCACCGACGGGACGCTCGAGATCATCTGCCACGAAGGCGTGCTCTACCTGGTCGCCGGAGACGTTCCCCCGGAGGCGGCGGCGGCCGCCAGGCGGCGCGGCGCCACCCCGCCGCCGCGAAACCGACGCATCCTGGCGGTCCAGGCCGACAACGGCAAGCTGCTGTGGAAAAGCTCCGGGCCCGACACGGCCGAGCTGATGCCCCTGACCCTCGCCGTCGCCGGCGGGCGGGTGTTCTTCCAGAACCCCGACGCGGTCCTCTGCCTGGACGCGGCGACCGGGCGGGAGCAGTGGCAGACCGGCCGGCCCGTCCGCCTTCAGCGGCTGGGGTGGTCGACTCCCACGCTCGTGGTCCACGGCGAGGTGGTGCTTTCGGCCGACAGGTCGGCCCGGCCGGAAGGCGTGCAGCCGGCCACGGGGTCGGCACGCATCCGGTGGGTGCCGTCCAGCAAGGGCGGCGACGCCCCGGTCGGGGAGCTGATCGCCTACTCCGCCAAGACGGGCGAGAAGCTGTGGGCCTGCACCTGCCGCGAGACCTACAACGCCCCCGTGGACGTCCTGGTGGCGGGCGGACTGGTCTGGACGGGGGACCTGGTCCGCTCGCGGGATGCGGGCATCACGGCGGGGCGGGACCCGGCCACCGGTGAGGTCAAGAAGCGCCGCCCGCCGGACCGGACGTTCTTCCAGGTCGGCATGAACCACCACCGCTGCTACCGGAACAAGGCGACCGGGCGCTATCTCATCCTGGGCAGGGCCGGCGCGGAGTTCATCGAGCTGGCCACCGGCAGGGGCATCGCCCACCACTGGGTCCGCGGCGTCTGCCAGTACGGCGTCCTGCCGTGCAACGGCCTCCTCTACGCCCCGCCCCACGCCTGCGCCTGCTACATCCAGGCCAAGCTGAACGGGTTCAACGCCCTCGCCGCCGCCCGCCAGTCCCCCCCGCCGGCCGGGACCGCCCCCGACGCCGACCGGCTGCGCCGCGGACCGGCCTACGGGCGAGACGCCCCCGCGCCGCCGCCGGGCGAGGCCGACTGGCCCACGTACCGGCACGATCCGGCCCGCAGCGGGCGGACCAAGTCGCCC
>CAZNSB010000727.1:0-2553 GCA_964575155.1 uncultured Planctomycetaceae bacterium
AAGCGGACATTCTTATCTGGTTAAGACCGGACATTACTATTCGGGTTCGACAGCGTTTCTTTGACATTTGCGGCCGTCGCCCGCCGGGCACCGTCGCTTCCGCCCTCCCTTTTCCGTATAATGCGTCCATAGATAGAAGGAGTTTAGGGAATACGCCATGCCGCAGCAGGCCCGGACACGCCAGTCGCCCCCCCGCAAGGCGGATTCCGATCACCGCTCGGCGAAGTACGTGGTCGTTCGCTACGGGCGAATGGGCCACGTGGGGCTGTTCCGCCACTACCTGGACAGCGCCCCCGAGCGGGGGACGATGCTGGTCATCCGCAGCCAGCGCGGCACGGAGCTGGGGCGGGTGCTGGTCAACGTCGGGGACGAGCCCCGCAGCGGATTCATCCCCGCCGAGGAGCTCGATGAGTATCTCCGGGCCAACGGGCCGGACTATCCCTTCCACCGGGGCGGCCGCGTCCTCCGCCCCGCCAACCCCCAGGACCTCAACGACCAGCAGCATCTCGACAGGTCCGCCCGCGACGAGGGCGCCTACTGCCGGGAGCAGATCGCCCAGCTCTCTCTGGACATGAGGCTGGTGGAGGTGGAGCACCTGCTGGGCGGGGAGCGGATCGTGTTCTTCTTCACTGCCGAGCACCGGGTGGACTTCCGCGAGCTGGTCAAGCAGATGGCGGGGCAGTACCACACGCGGATCGAGATGCGTCAGGTGGGGGCTCGGGACGAGGCCCGGCTGGTGGGCGACTACGAGCGCTGCGGGCTGCACTGCTGCTGCCGGGAGTTCCTGAAGTTCCTCAAGCCCGTCTCGATGCGGATGGCCAAGATGCAGAAGGCGACCCTGGACCCGACGAAGATCTCCGGGCGTTGCGGCCGGTTGATGTGCTGCCTGCGTTTCGAGGACGCCACCTACGAGGAGCTGCAAGGCGCCCTGCCGAAGAAGGGCAAGTGGGTCCGCTCCGCCGACGGGACGGTGGGCAAGGTCGCCGACGTGCAGTTGCTCACGCAACTGGTGGCCCTGGTGCTGCCGGACGGGCAGCGGACGGTGGTGGCCAACGAGGAGATCGTGGACCGCGACGTGCCCCCCTCCCCGCCCTCCGAGACGCCCATGCCGGCGCCGGCGGCGCCGGCGCCACCGCCCAGGCCCCCCCCGGCCCAGCCGAAAAGGGAAGACCTCCTCGCCCTCGACGAGCTGGACGAGAAGCTGGATGAGCTGACGGCCGGCGCGAAAAAGCCCGCCGCCGCACCGGCCCCGCCGACCAAACCCGCCGAGGCGCCCGAAGCCGCAAAGCCCCAACGCCGCCAGAAGAAGCCGCGACGCCGCCGGCGAAAGAAAAGACACCCCCAGGCCCTCAGTGCCGCCCCCAGCCTCGGCTCCAAGGAGTCTTCTCCTGGCCGTCCTTCCGGCCGGCAGGGCGAGCGGGGGGGCCCCCCGGCCGGAAAAGGCAAGAAGCGCCGGGGGCGCAAGAAGCGTCGCGGCGGGGGCCGGCCGAACCGCCCGCCAGGGGGGGAGTAGTCCTTCAATTCAGATATTGCGATTTTTGGCGCCATGGGGCCGCCGTTCGGCCCCGTGTTGACCCCCATGGCGGGAAACAGCGCCCGCCATGGCACCGACGATTCCTTCGTGGCACGGCCGCCCGCCTGCCAGCGGGCAGGTCTCGCCCGTGCGAAGGGCCTGGAGCGGCGGTGCATCACCGCACGGGCGAGACGCCCGTGCCACAATGCCCTGGTGCACCCCTTTCCGCCGGCCCGCGATGATGGGTCTTGACATTTGCCCGCCGGGGGCGATGCTGTGGGGCTTGCGATCTCCACTGAGGAGCCCGGCGCATGGGCGTGACCTATTACGTGACGACGCCGATCTACTACGTCAACGACCCGCCGCACATCGGCCATTCCTACACCACCGTCGCCGCCGACGTGCTCGCCCGGTACCACCGGGCCGAGGGCCGCAACGTCCACTTCCTCACCGGCACCGACGAGCACGGCATCAAGATCGTCAAGGCCGCCGCCGAGAGGGGCGTCTCCCCCGCCCAGCTCGCCGACGAGGTGGTGGTCACCTTCCAGGGCCTGTGGAAGGACCTGAACATCTCCAACGATGATTTCATCCGCACCACGGAGCCCCGGCATGAGAAGCGCGTCCAGGAGATGGTCCGCAGGCTGCTGGAGGCCGGCCAGATCTACCTGGGGCAGTACCGGGGCTGGTACGACGAGGGGCAGGAGGAGTTCGTCACCGAATCGGCGGCCCGGGAGTGCAACTACGTCAGCCCGATCAACGGCAAGCCGCTGGTGGAGTACACGGAGGAGAACTATTTTTTCCGGCTGTCGAGGTGGGTGGGGCGTCTGGCCCGGCACATCGAGGACCACCCGGAGTTCGTCCAGCCGGCGGGGCCCCGCAACGAGGTACTCAGCAAGCTGGCCTCCGGCGTGGCCGACCTGTGCATCTCGCGCCACCGGGCCAAGCTGCCGTGGGGCGTGCCCATGCCCAACGACCCCTCGCACGTCGTCTACGTGTGGATCGACGCGCTGAGCAACTACTACACGGCGCTGGGCGTGCCG
>CAZNSB010000728.1:0-2549 GCA_964575155.1 uncultured Planctomycetaceae bacterium
GCCGGCAGCAGCAACTTCACCGCGGCCGGGCTCACGAGCAACCTGGAACTCAACCTCGGGCGGTACGATCCCACGCCTGTTCGGCAGGTCAAGCAGTGGTTCGACGAACTCTGGGCCGACGCGCGGCCGTTCGATCTGGCGGCCATCTATGCGGCCCGGTTCCAGGAGTACGACCCGTACCTGATCTACCTGCGAGTGCTCTGGGAGCTGTACGGCCAGGAGCTTGAGGAAGAGAAGGGCACCGACACGCGGATACGGCTGACGAGCTTCCAGAACGACGGCATGTGGCGCAGTCGCCGAATCCTGGCGGACCACAACGGGGTGATCGTGGCCGACGGGGTGGGGCTGGGCAAGACATTCATCGCAGGCGCGCTTATGCGCGAGGCGGTGGAGGACCGCCGGCAGCGCGTGCTGCTGGTGGCGCCGGCCGCGTTGCGGGACGGGATGTGGGACCGGTTCGCTCATTCCCACCAGCTCTATCTTGAGTGCGTGTCCTACGAGCAACTCCTTGCGGGCAACCTTCAGGCGGACCCGAACCGGTACGCGATGGTGGTCGTTGATGAGGCCCAGGCGTTCCGTAACCCCGAAGCTCGGCGGACTGCGGCCCTACGCCGACTGCTCCAGGGCAAGCCGCCGAAGAAGCTCGTCCTGCTGACGGCCACGCCCGTGAACAACTCGCTGTGGGACCTGTACTACCTGCTGACGCTCTTCGTGGGGCACGACGCGGCCTTCTCGGACCGCGGCATCCGGTCGCTGAAGGAGAGGTTCCAGGAGGCCTCGCGGGAGGACCCCTACGACCTGCGGCCGGACATGCTGTTTGACGTGCTGGACGCGGTGACGGTCCGGCGGACGCGGCACTTCGTGAAAAGGTACTACCCCCACGACCGGATCGTCGGGCCCGGCGGGATCGAGATGGCCGTCGCCTTCCCGGACCCGCACGTCCGCAAGGCCGACTACGACCTGGACGAGGTGCTGCCGGACTTCTTCGACGAGTTTGCCGAGGCCCTGATGCCGGAGGATGAGGACGCCGAACCGCTGCTGACCATGGCTCGGTACTGCCCCTCGGCCTACGGGCCGGGCGAGGTGGAGGCCTCGCAATTGGCATTGGTGGGGCTGGTGCGGTCGGGGCTGCTGAAGCGGTTTGAGTCGTCGGTGTGCGCCTTCGCCAAGACGGCCGGGAAGATGGCCGACGGCCACGACCTGTTTCTCAAGGCGCTGGAGCGAGGGTACATCCTGCGGACCCGGGAAATGGAGGAATGGGCGAACATCGACACGGACGAGGAGTGGGACCTTCTGCTCCAGGCGACCGAGCAGGAACCGGCGGAGGGCTACGAGATCGAGGCTCTTCGACAGGCCGTGGGAAGCGACCGGGACATCCTCCGGCACTTCGCCGAAAGAGCGGCAGCCGTCACCGCCAGGACGTGCCCAAAGCTGGCCGAACTCAAACGGGCCCTCCGCGAGATTCTGAGAAAAGCCCACGAAGATGGGACAGACGAAGAGGATATCCGCGAGAAGCGGAAAGTGGCGATCTTCTCCTACTTCGCCGACACGGCCGACTGGATCGAGGACTACCTGCGGCAGGCGGTAGAGTCCGGCAAGCGCCTCGCGGAGTACCGCGGGCGGATCGTGTCAGTAGCCGGGCAGGAGAGCCGCCGCGGCGTGTCTCGCGAGGATGCCGTCTTCGGGTTCGTTCCGCTGTCCAGCGAAGCCCCGCCAGGCCGGGATCGGGATCAATATGACATTCTCATCACGACGGACGTGCTGGCCGAGGGCGTCAACCTCCAGCAGTGCCGGAACATAATCAACTACGACCTGCCGTGGAATCCGATGCGCCTGGTGCAAAGGCACGGCCGTATCGACCGGATCGGCAGCCCGCACTCGGACGTGTACCTGCTGTGCTTCTTCCCGGACAAGAGGCTCGACGCCCTCCTGGACCTGGAGAGACGCATCCGCCGCAAGCTCGCCGCGGCGGCGGCTTCCATCGGCGTGGAGAGCGAGGTCATCCCCGGCGGCGCGACGAACGAGGTGGTGTTCACCGAGACGCGGCAGGAGATCGAGAAGCTGCGCTCGGAGGACGCCGACATCTTCGTCACCGCCGGCGAAGACCCGCATGCCCATTCGGGCGAGGAGTACCGCCAGGAGCTCCGCAAGGGCTTGCAGACCCGCGAAGCCGAACTGAAGGCGATGGCCTGGGCGGCCGGCTCGGGCATCGCCGGAGGCGTCCAGCGTGGGCACTTCTTCTGCGCGAAGGTCGGGGACCGGCTCTTCCTCCGGTTCGTGCCGGCAAACGGTGCCGAGGTCATCCGGAACACGTTGAATTGCCTGCGGGCGATCACTTGCGCCGAGGACACGCCAAGACACTTGCCGGCCGACCTGGCGGGGGCCACGTACGACGCCTGGGCCATGGCCCGGCGGGACATCTACGACGAGTGGACCTTCGCAACGGACCCCGCCAACCTCCAGCCGAGAATCCGTCCGTTCTTCCGGACCGCGGCCGACCACCTGCGTGCGCATCCGCCGGCGGGCATCCAGCAACCGGAACTCGACCT
>CAZNSB010000729.1:0-2540 GCA_964575155.1 uncultured Planctomycetaceae bacterium
GCAACACCAGCCGGATCATTATCTGGGTCGCCGACACCGCCATCGTCAAGAAGCGCATGGACAAGCGGATGTACTACTTCGTCGCCGACGCCGTCACCGGCAGGCCCGTCGCCAAGGCCAACGTCGAGTTCTTCGGCTACCGCCAGCAGCACAAGGGCGGCAGGCGGTATGAGATCCTCATCGAGAACTTCGCCGAGTTCACCGACGCCGACGGGCAGTGTACCCCCAACCCCGCCCAGCACAAGCCCAACTACAGTTGGCTGATCACCGCAACCACGAAGGAGGGCCGGCTGGCGTACCTGGGCTTCTCCGGCGTGTGGTACGGCAGATACCACGACGCCGAGTACAAGGCCACCAAGGTCTTCGTCATCACCGACCGCCCCGTCTACCGACCCGCACAGCCCGTCAAGTTCAAGTTCTGGGTCAACCGCGCCCAGTACGACCAGGAAGGCAAGAGCGCCTTCGCCGGGCAGAAATTCACCGTCCGCGTCAACAATCCCAAGGGCGAGAAGGTCTTCGAGAAGGCCTTCACCGCCGACGAGTACGGCGGGTTCGACGGCGAGCTCACGCTGGGCAAGGAGGCCACCCTGGGCGTGTACCGCATCTACCTGCCGCACGACAAGAACCCTCCGCGCGTCAGCGGCGGCGGCACTTTCCGGCTGGAGGAGTACAAGAAGCCGGAGTTCGAGGTGAAAGTCGAGGCCCCCAAAGAGCCGGTCATGCTCGGCGAGAAGATCACCGCCACCATCGAGGCGAAGTACTACTTCGGCGCCCCCGTCACCGAGGCCAGGGTCAAGTACAAGGTCCTCCGCACCGACCACAGCGCCCGCTGGTACCCCGTCTGCCCGTGGGACTGGTTCTACGGCGGCGGCTACTGGTGGTTCGCGTATGACTACGAGTGGTACCCGGGGTGGCGGCTGTGGGGCTGCAAGCGCCCGCTGCCTTGGACCTGGTGGCGCTCGTACCCCCGCAAGCGGCCTGACGTCGTCGCCGAGGCCGAGGTCCCCGTCGGCAAGGACGGCAAGGTCAAGGTCGTCATCGACACCGCCGTCGCCAAGGCCGTCTACGGCCACACCGACCACAAGTATGAGATCACCGCCGAGGTCACCGACCAGTCGCGGCGGACGATCGTGGGCAAGGGCAACGTCCTGGTCGCCCGGAAGCCCTTCAAGGTGTACGCCTGGGTCAACCGCGGGCACTACCGCGTCGGCGACACCATCGAGGCCTCCTTCAAGGCCCAGACGCTCGACCGCAAGCCGGTCCGGGGCACCGGCGAGCTGAGACTGCTGAAGATCAGCTACGACAAGGACGCGGCCACCGGCCGGCTGACGCCCGCCGAGACCGAGGTCCGAAAGTGGAACCTCGACACCAACGTCGAAGGCCGCGCCACGCAGCAGATGAAGGCCTCCGCCGCCGGGCAGTACCGACTCAGCTACAAGCTCACCGACAAGAAGAAGCACGCCATCGAGGGCGGGTACGTCTTCGTGGTCCGCGGGCAGGGATTTGACGGGTCCGACTACCGCTTCAACGACATCGAGCTGATCACCGACAAGCGCGAGTACAAACCCGGCGAGAAGGTCAACCTGATGATCAACACCAACCGGGCCGGGGCCGCCGTCGTGCTGTTCGTCCGACCCGCCAACGGCATCTGCCTGCCGCCCAAGGTCCTCCGCCTCAAGGGCAAGAGCACCACCCAGGCCATCGCCGTCGTCAAGAAGGACATGCCCAACTTCTTCGTCGAGGCCTTCACCGTCCACGGGGGGAAGGTCCACACCGACACCCGCGAGGTCGTCGTCCCCCCCGCCAGCCGGGTCATCAAGGTCAAGGTCACCCCCTCGGCCGAGAAGTACAAGCCCGGCGCCAAGGCCGAGGTGGCCGTCCAGATCACCGACCACACCGGCGAGCCGATCACCGGCTCGCTGGTGGTCAGCATCTACGACAAGGCCGTCGAGTACATCTCCGGCGGGTCCAACGTCCCCGAGATCAAGGAGTTCTTCTGGAAGTGGCGTCGGCACCACCGCCCGCGGACCGAGACCTCCCTGAGCAGGGGCTCGCGCAACCTCAGCCGCCCCAAGGAGATCGCCATGGCCTTCCTGGGGGTCTTCGGCTACTCGGTGGCCGACGAGCTGGAGTCCATGGCCGACGGGGTCGGGCTCAAGCAGGAGAAGCGTCGCCAGGCCGGCGCCCCCGGCAAGGGCGGCGGGCGCGGTTTCGGGGGACCGGAACTCGCGGCCGCCCAGCCCGGCGCGCCCATGGCCAACGCCGCCAGGGCCCTGCGCAAGTCCGCCGACAAGGGAAACGGCGACCGCGACGCCGCCGCCGCCCCCGGCGAGCCCCCCACCGTCGAGCCCACCGTCCGAACCAAGTTCGCCGACACCGCCCTGTGGGTGGGCGCGCTGCAGGCCAAGGCCGGCAAGGCCGAGGTCGAACTGACGATGCCGGAGAACCTCGCCACCTGGAAGGCCCGCGTCTGGGCCCTGGGCGCCGGCACCCGCTGCGGCGAGGGCACCGTCGAGGTCGTCACCACCAAGGACCTCATC
>CAZNSB010000730.1:0-2527 GCA_964575155.1 uncultured Planctomycetaceae bacterium
TTTCCCGTTGCGGGCGGCAGTGGGCCGGTGCGAATTCACGAACCCGCGAATCCACGAATCCACGAGTTCACGCGTTTACGAAGCCTGCGAGCGTCTCGGCGTTTCGGGGGGCGTGGGCGTGGGCGTCGTTGTTGAAGTAGACGTAGACGTCTCGGCCGGCGTCGGCCCCGGGGCGGATCCTCCGGCGAGCCGGCGTAGCTGCCGGTCGGAGTAGCTGGTGGTGCCCCCGCCGGGGCCGCATCCCGCCGGTCGGGCCTGAGAGGGGTGAGAGGTTAGAGGGGAGAGGTTAGAGGTGATGAGGTGAGACTCCACGCGTCCGGCTGTGGGCCGCCAATGGACCTCTCAATCGCCCGCAGCATGCTGCTGCACTCGTTGTATTCACCCACCAGGGCCGCGTACTCCTCCTTCGACGTGTACTTCTTCCGGTACGCGACCATGAGGTGGTGCTGCGTCTCGCGGATCTCGCCGAGGGCCCGGCTGATGGACTCGAGATAGATGTTCTTATGCTTGTTGTTGAAGCCCTCGGCGACGTTGGCCGGAGCCGAGTTCGACGATCTCCGCATCTGCGAGCCCAGCTCGTACATCTCGAACTTCGGGAAGGTCAACGAAAGGTCGTGGACGCGCAGGTGCAGCTCCACCAGCCTCCTGTAGACCTTCAGGTCTCCCACCTTCGAGATCTTGGCCACGGTCTTCCCCTTTTGCGCGAGTTCCGTTCGCCGTCGCCTCTCCCCTCTAACCTCTCCCCTCTCACCTTCCGTCGCCTAATCCTCCCTGCGGGGCGTGGGCATTCTCGGCGGCCGGGGGCGGGGGATCGGGCGGACGGGCGGTGCGGGCCTCGGCGTCGGCCTGACCGGCACGACGCGCTCCATCAGCGCGGTGTGGACCATGTATTGCCTCGCGGGCATCGGCCGGACCCTCGACCGCCGCTCGCCCTTGAGCGGGATGGGGTAGGCCCTGCGGTAGCCGAGCGTCTCCCCGTGCCGGGCGCCCCGGACGTGGTACATCCGCCCCACGCCGCGCATCTCGCCGGCGGTGAAGCCCGCCCGGTAGCACCCCTGGAGGTACGACCGCACGTCCATCTGGCTGGGGGCGGCGGCGACGCCGCGGCGGATGGGCACCGGCTCGTCCCAGCCGTACTCGCTGAGGTAGCTGTCGAGGACCTTGTCGCGCATGGCGGCGAACAGCTCGGGGGAGTTGAACAGGTCGGCGCCGACGATACGCCCGGCCCAGGCGACGACGACGCCGGCGGTCTCGGAAGGCAGCTTCCCGTGGATGTGCCGGCGCCGCTTGGCCAGCCGCTTGACGTTCTCCGGGCGGTTCATGGGCACGGAAAGGTCCTCGGAGGCGTCGGCCCCGCCCAGGCGGCGGTTGGCGCGGGCGACCTCGGCCCAGACCTCGTCCTGCCCGGCCTTCTGAGCGGCCTTTGCCCGGACGGCCTGGGGGGCGATGGTGGTGGCGCCGGCGAACTTCGCGCCCCCGCTCCAGCGGCGGCGCTGCACGCAGTACAGGCCCAGCACGGTGGTCGAGTCGGGCCCGAGGAGGGCGTCGCTGACGAGCGTGCGGTTCTGCTTGCCCCCGGTGATGACCTCCCCGGCCATCAGGAAGATCATCTGCGAGCCGGACTTGTTGATGAACCTCGCCTGGCTGACCCGGGCGCTCTTGAGCTCCTCGATGACCAGCAGCTTCTTGCCCAGGGCCTCGTCCATGGTCAGCAGCCCCGTCAGCCGGCGCGGCAAGCGGACGCTGACGGGGAAGACCGTCAGCCGGCCCGACCGCACCGGCGGGTGGATGTCGGCGACGTCCAGCCAGCGGGTCAGCAGGTTGGTCCCCGCCGGCAGCTTCTCTGCCTTCTGGGCCCCCGCCGGGCCGACGGCCAGCCAACCCAGAAGTGCCAGGATCGTTGCCTTGCGCATAGCCGTCTCCTTTCGATTGGGCGCATCCTTATTATATACTTCGACGCCCCCGCCGCCCGAAGGTTCCCGCCGGGTGGCGCGGGCCTGACCCGTTCACGATATATCCTGGAGGGTCGCCATTTCGGGTGCCGCCTGCCTGCCGCAGGCAGGCGCTTGCGCTGTTTGCAGGCGTCCTGTCACTTGAAGGATCGGCACGGCTGCACACGACGCAGCCGTGGCACCCGGCGCGAAGGTCGGGCTGCGCCCCGCTTGCGGGACGCAGCCCGAACCCCTGAGGTCGTCTTTTCGCGTATCCGCCGGCCTTCAGCGCCGCCGGCGCCGAAGGACCGCCAGCCCGCCCAGGGCAAGGACCGCGACGGTCATCGGCTCGGGCACGGGCGCGCCGCCGTCGCCGCCGCCGGTGACCTTCCAGCCGAAGGCGTTGGCGATGGCGGCCAGGTCCAGGACGTCCACCTCCCCGTTGAAGTCGAAGTCGGCGGTCGTCCAGTTCACGCCGGCGTCCTTGCGCCCGAAGTTGTTGGCCAGCTTGGCCAGGTCGAGGACGTCGACTTCGTCGTTCAGGTCGGCGTCGCCCTTGTGGGCCGTCCAGCAGGTGCCGGTCAGCACCAGGTCCG
>CAZNSB010000731.1:0-2522 GCA_964575155.1 uncultured Planctomycetaceae bacterium
CCGGCGCAGAGGTCCGAGACGATGTCGCCGTAGAGGTTCGGCAGCACCAGCACGTCGTACAGCTCGGGCTTCTGGACGAGCTGCATGCACATGTTGTCGATCAGCCGCTCCTCGCCCTCGATGTCGGGGTAGTCGGCCGAGACGCGTTCGGCGACCTCCTTGAACAGCCCGTCGGAGAACTTCATGATGTTGGCCTTGTGGACGTAGGTGACCTTCCCGCGCCCGTTGGCGCGGGCGTAGTCGAAGGCGAAGCGGACGATCCGCTCGGAGTTCTCGACGCTGATGGGCTTAATCGAGACGCCGGTGGTGTCCCTCCCGGTCCGGATCTTCCGGTCGGTCGTCAGCCGGCTGACGACGTCGATCAGCTCCGCCGTCTCCCGCCGGCCGCGCTCGAACTCCACGCCGGCGTACAGGTCCTCCGTGTTCTCGCGGACGACGACCAGGTCGATGTTCTCGTACCGGCTGCGGACGCCGGGGTAGCTCTTGCAGGGCCTCAGGCAGACGTACAGGTCCAGCGTCTGCCGGAGCAGCACGTTGACGGACCGGAAGCCCGTGCCGATGGGCGTGGTGACGGGGGCCTTCAGCGTGGCGTCCGTCCGCCGGACGGATTCGACGGTCTCTTCCGGCATGGGCGTGCCGGCGGAGGCCATCACGTCCACCCCCGCCGGGCGGACGTCCCATTCGATCGTGCCGGCGCCGGCGGTCTTCTCCAGCGCCGCCTCGACGCAGCGCCGGGCGGCCTGGGCAAGCTCCGGGCCCGTCCCGTCGCCGGTGATCAAGGTGGCCGTGTGTTTGGGCATGCGAGCCGATTCCTTTCCGGAACTCCAGGACGTCTCGGCAACGAAGGATGAGGGATGCTAGCGGGAACGCCCCCCCGCGTCAAGCGGGCGTTGGAGGGGCCCTTGCCCTTCCCTTCTCCCACGCACCGTCCCGATGTACATCGGGATGGGCTTGGAGCGCGCCTCGCAATGAACGCAGAACCCGCAATCTCCCCGAACGATCCGGCGGTATCCCTCCCACCCAAGCCCATGCACTGCGGTGCATGGGAGCAGTCATGCACTGCGGTGCATGGGAGGTTACTTCTCGATGGTCACCTCCACCGAGGCGTACCCGGTGTTGCCGTACTCGTCGGTGGCCTTGACGGCCAGGTGGTGCGTGCCGACCTCCAGGTCGGTCAGCGTCGTCGAGAAGGTCTCCTTCCGGGAATCGCAGATGCCGTCGGCGGGGAGGACGTCGCTCCATTCCTTGACGCTGTCGAGGGCGTACTCGATCTTGACGATCCGGCTGGTCTCGTCGGTGACGGTGCCGGCAAGGACGGCCTGGCCTTTCCGGCCGGCCTTGGCCCGGAGCCCGGCGACTCGCGGCGCGGCGTTGTCGACCACCACCGCCCGCGAGAGGCGGGCGGCCGTCAGGGCGCTCTCGCGCGGATTGGCCGGGGCGTCGGAGGCCTCCACCCGGACCTCGTAGGTGCCGTCGGGCACGGTGGTCGCGTTCCACGGGTAGACGTTCTTGCGGAAGTTCTCGACGAGTCGGATCCACGTCTTCGCCCCGGCCTTTCGGAAGTACACGGCGTACTCGAGCGGGTCGCCGTTGGGGTCGGCGGCGTCGATCTTGATCATGCGATGGGTCTTCGGGGCGGCGCCGCCGCCGTCGCCGCCGGAGCTTCTCCGCCGCTCGCTGTCGGGCTCGACGGCGGGGGTGACCTGGACGGCCCGGATCACCGGGGCGAGGTTGTTGACCTGGTAGACGAGCTGCACGTGATCGACGGCGGCGCTGGCGGCGCCTTTGCCGGTGAAGGTCAGGCGGTATTGCAGGAACCTCCCCACGGGGGAGGCCATCTGCGTCCAGCCTTTCCCCACCGGTATTTCCCGCGACCACCCCGACCACGTCTTCTCGTCGGCCTTGGCCACGTTCCCGCTGCGGGTCGCGACGGTGGCCTTGCAGCCGGGCGGAATCCTCCCCTCCGCCCGCAGCGTTCCCCAGGCGGCGATCTGGGCCGCGTCCAGGGCAGACGAAAGGAAGGTGCCCTTGGTGGCGAGGGCGTCGGCGAGGGCGTACACGGCGGCCTTGTCGGCGGTGCCGACGTAGAGCCTGCCCTCCTGGCCGAGGGCAAGCGCCGTGACGTCCTTGGGGTCAAGCTTGACCAGCATGCTGGTGCGGTCCTTTTCCAGGTCCACGGCGAAGACCTGCCCGCCGTGCCCGGTGGCGAGGATGAGCATCTTCTCGTCGAGGACCATGTCGAGGACGGTCACCGGGCGGCGGAAGACGGCGCGGACAAATCCCTGCTTGTCGATCCGGTAGACGGCGTTGCCCTTCGCCTCCTTGCCCTTGGGCGCCGGCGATGACTTGGCGGGCGCCTGGCCTGGTCTCGGCCGGCCGACGCTGATGACGACGGCCTTGGCCTTGCGCGGGGGCTTCGGCAGGGCGCCCACCGAGATCAGCCTGGACATCTCCTTCTCCACCTCCATGATGGCGGGCAGCAGGTCGGTGGGTCTGGAGGCGGCGTCCCTCGGCCGCGCCGG
>CAZNSB010000732.1:0-2507 GCA_964575155.1 uncultured Planctomycetaceae bacterium
CTCCCGTCCCCGGCAGTGGTTCTTCAGGAGCCGCCTCAGGGCAAGGTGGACGTCGTCGAGTTGTCCGTTGTTGGAAGTCATGGGGTTTTCGGTTCACTATGGGGTTCCCACTCAAGAACCGCACATTTGGTCAGCAACTTGGGCCCAAAACCTGCCACAAGAGCAAGGGGAAAGCCGTGGTTCTCACAAAGGAAGTAGTCGGCATTTTTTGTGCAGTGGTAGATGGCTGGCATGTCTACAATCTGTGCCTCGATCTCACCGGCTGGTACGCCCGCCTTATGCAGCACGTTCCAGTGTTCCGCGTGACACGTCTCGCAGTAGATTTCCCCATATTTGTCCTTTGGCGCGTCGCGCTCCGGATAATTGTCTCTGTCATGCCTTGCGGGCGCAAACCGCTTAACCTTCCGGCCGAACGCAATAACTTCTCGCGGGCGCGGGTCGGGCGCCTGGTGGCGGCTCACGTTCACTCCTCCTCCGGTCACGTTCACTCCTCCTCTGGCTCTTCGCTGTAGAATGGGCATCCGCATTGCGGACAGTCGTATTCGATCTGGCCAGGCACGATCTGCACCTGGTAGTCGCACTCAGGGCAGTTGAGGTTGTAGGTGCCGCCGCCTTCCTCCTTCGTGCCGGTGTCTGGCCGAGACGACGGGTGGCAAAAAACAGGGGGCGGGGCGTCGGCGATGCGCTGGCAGGCGATGTCGAAGTAGCCGGGGTCGCTCTCGATGCCGACGAAGCGGCGGCCAAGCGACAGCGCGGCCTCGGCCGTCGAAGCGCTCCCCGCCTCAAACGTCGGCACAATCTCCAGGCAGTCGCCCAGATAGCACACGGCCCCCTCGCATGGCTCGACACGCTTTCGCCAAGGATGGCTCACGAGCGGGACTCCTTCCAGTGGAGGCTGCGGGTCTGCGTGAATAGTGGAGCGGCGTGTCGGAACTGACCCGACCCCTCGAACCTGGGCGGTTCGCGGCTCTCCCTTGAGCCCTCCGCCGCGTCCTGATACCGCCAGATGCAATCTTCGCGCTTCGGGTACGCCTGCTGCCAGTCAATCGGGGATTCAGCCAGAAGGCGCTTTCGAGTACGATGGCCACAGAACAAGCGACAATAGCGGAACTGACGACCCCAAACCTTCCGAAGCCCGAGCGAGTCCGTGAACCGTCTGTCGCGTCTCCCATAGCGCGTGATGAGCAATCGCGGATGCACCACCTCGTTGTCGGACGTGACGTAGAACTCGGTTTCGATGTACCCACCATACAGCCAGTTGTCGGCCTGGTAGACGTAGCCGGGCTTTCCACGCATCCCGTCGGCCCAAGAGAACAGCACAAGGCGTTCAGGGTGGCTGGCCTTGATGAAGCGCCGGCACAGGTGCAGGAAGCGGGATTCTCCGTTGCGCGGTTCGGCATCGAGCATGCAGAGCCGGTTCAATTCGTAGTAGTCGCCGGTGCCAAGGGAAGGAAACAGCCGCTGAATCGTGTGTCGCGGGCGAACGCCGAAGCCCCACAGAGCCACGCCAACAACATCGGTGCCCTTGAAGCAGGCAAGGTTCAAGAGACAGTGTGGCGGGATATGGACGGCGTAGTGGTGCGCCGCGACGAAGGAACGCGCGAGCGTCAGCGGCACAGGGTCAACGTGATATGCTGGCAGGCTCACGAGCGGGCCTCCTTCCAGTGGAGGCTGCGGGTTTTGCGGTTGTTTGAGCGGTCAGGCATCGTGTTCTACCCCTCTTCTGGTCACGAATCGTTCTGGGCAGCCGAGCAGCGCCTCGGCGGCGAGGTCGGCCACCTCGGCGCAGAGCCGATCGAGGCGGCGGCGCAGGCGCTCGAGGCGGCGGCCCTCCGAGAGGTCGGGTTCTATCTCGGACGGTGGCCGCTGGATCTCGTCGATCAAATCCAACGTGGCGGCCTCGAAGGCTTCGGGAGGGATACGATTGGCAGTTTCCACTGTCGGTCTCCTTTTGGCGGCGGGCTCGCCGAGAGGGGAGGCGGTCCCGCCCGGTGCGGACCGGGAGGGGGGCCCGATCATTTGATGGCCTGCTTGGCCGAGACGACCGGCAAGGCATAGCCGGCGCCGCGAAGCATGGCGAGTTCCTCCTTGGTCGCGTCGACGACGCCGAGGTTATCCTTGTAGGCCTGCGCCGGCGAAATCCACCGCCTGGCGGCGGCCTGGTCGAAATCAACGACCAGGACGGCCCGGCCGTTGCCGGCGGGCGGCACCACCTCGGCCGACTCGATCACCTCGCCCGTCTCAAACAGCACCGCCTTGGGATCCTGCGCTACGAGTTTCATCTACTGCCCTTTTTGCTTTCGCCGGCGTCATTGCCGGCGATAGAGGTCGGCGGCGAGGCGGCGGGCCACGCGGTCCGCTACGGGGCCGCCGGCTCGGAAGTTCCGGTCGAGGCGGGCCAGCCGCGTCGGGCTCGGCGGCGGATGCGAGGGGCGGCCGACGTCGTGGTCGCCGAGGTCGAGCCCATCGAGAAGGTCCTCGGCGGCCTCGCGCGTGAGCCGGCGCAG
>CAZNSB010000733.1:0-2505 GCA_964575155.1 uncultured Planctomycetaceae bacterium
CGGGGAACTGGTGCGGCCGGGTCCGATGCTCGCCGGGTGCTTCTATGAGATGTACAAGAAGTGCGGGCGGGCGGGGTGTCGGTGTGCGCGGGGGGAGTTGCATGGGCCCTATCCGGTGATGGCGATCGCGCGGGGCGGGCGGCGCTCGACGCGCTCGGTGCGGCGTGATCGCGTGGCAGGGGTGAAGGCGCGGACGGAGGCGTACCGGGCGTTTCAGCAGAAGCGGAGGCGCCTCGGGCGTGCAATGAGGCGGATCGTGGAGATCGTGACGGAAATCCGCGAGGCCCACGTGGAGGAGTTGCGGTGAGGGCGACAGATGCCGCCGGGCTGGTCGTCTATCGGGAGAACAAACCGTTCGTCCGTCGTGCCCTGGGCGCGGGGAGGATCGACTACCTCGATCTCGTCGATTGGAGTTTCGCGGATCGGTTCTTCGCCTTCCTCTCGGCGAGCGATTTCCTTGCCTTTGCCCAGAGCTCGTTTCCGACGCCCCGGGTGCAGGAGGAGGTGCCGGTCTGGTTCTTGATCGCGTGTGCTGTGCAGTTGAAGCTGCATCGTGCGAGCGCGTTCCGGAAGCTCGAGCATCTGTTGCGGTCGGGTGCTGTTCTGAGCCGGCTGCGGTTCAACGTGGGTCTGCGGCCGGGGGGCGGCTTCAACGGGAAGAACAGGAAGCCGCGGGAGACGATGGTGGATCAGGACACGGCGCGGAAGTTCTACAAGGACACGCGTGCGGTGGCCTTGTTCCGGTGGTTCAATCGAGACGTGGCGCGCTGGCTTCATCACCACGAGGCCTTCGGGGGGCGGGGGCATTTCATCTGCGACCTCACGCACGTCCCCGTCCCGGACAACCCGAAGTACACGCACGTGGCGCGGCTGCCGCTGGACGAAAAGGGCCGGTATATCGACACCGAGGCGCTTACACCCGATGAGAAGAAGCGCCTGCGGTATACGCCGTGCTATGCCCTGGTGAGCCTGTTGCACGTGCTGGGCGGAGATCGGGGGCACGTCTACGCCGGGGCCTATCTCTTGAACGGCAAGGCCGATGAGGTCTACACGGCGCGCCGGCTCGTGAGGAACTTCCTGGAGGCGGTCGGCCCGGGGGTCATGAAGGTCCTCATCGTCGACCGGGGGTTTATCGACGGGGCGTTCATCGCGGACATGAAGCGCAAGAACGCCATCGACGTGCTGATTCCGCTCAAGTCGAACATGCTGGCGCGGGACGAAGCCTTGCGCCTCATCGACTACGCCGGTCTGCCGTGGAGGGAGTACAAGGTGGTGCGGGACGGCGAGGGGGGGATGGTGAAGAAGGAAGAGGTGGCGGGTGTCGGGGACATCCGGGTATGGGACACCTGCGACGTACCGCTCTACGTGGCGGTCATGCGCAGAACGGACGCGGGTGGCGAGGTGGAGCATTGGGCGCTGGCCAGCACGCGCCCCTACGAAGACCCCGCCGAACCGTTCCGGGACTACGAAGAGCGGACGGACATCGAGGAGCGCCATCGCCAGCTCAAAGGATGCTGGAACCTGACGCGGTTCTCCTCGACCGCCTTCAGCCTGATCGCCACGCACGTGTATTTCATCCTGCTGGTGTACACCCTCGTGCAGGTGTACCTGACGAACGCGAAGCTCAGCGAACTCACGCACCGGACCATCGAGACCCTCCGCCACGAGGAGGCACTCGGCCTCAACGCCGCCATCGTCTACGCGGGTCACTTCTTCGCCACGTTCGATCTCGACGAATACACCCACATCCTGTTGCACCTTCGGCCCGCCCCGCTGGAACGGATGCGGAAGTGGATCCAACTCTTTCGGCAGAGCAAGACGCGACCTCCCCCGTGACGCTGCACCTCGCCCGTGCCCGGATCCCATGCAGACCGCATTGCCCTCCCGGGATGCCCACGCGGCCTTGCCCGGTGACTCGGCTGCATTGGCAGCGGCCTGCCTGCCGCGCGGCGGCGCAGGCAGGCCAGACGCCGCTGCCACGTTGCCACGCGCAGCGCGTCCACCCCCCGCCTCTCCACCACCCGGCAGACCCTCGTCCCCTGAGCACCATTCCTCCCTGAGCGCCGCCGCGCCTCCCCCGAGCGCGCCCTCCGGCGGCCGCTTCGCCCCTCCGTAGCCGCCTCCCTACCCCCTACCTCACCAGCCACCGCCCTCCAGTGTCTGAATCGCAGCCGCGTTGACGACACACCTTGACACGCCGGCAGCTCTCTGGTAGTCTGCATCGAAGAGATGCCCTGAACGCCCGGCTTTGGTTGATGCAGCGGAGAACAGGAATGCCAAGGAAAACAATCAGCGTGGCAGAGGAAAGGAAATACAGTGTGCTCAATGTGCGGTCAGCGAAGCGGATCGCGGCCATGTGGCTGGAGGATGCGCGCCTGCAAAAAGCGGTTGCTTTCGGATTGCCGGAGGTCGATGACCGCTATCATGTCTGGCGCGTACCCCTGCTGAGCAGGGCCTCTCATCAACGGATTGGCGAAGTCGTCATAGACGCACGCACCTCTCTGA
>CAZNSB010000734.1:0-2504 GCA_964575155.1 uncultured Planctomycetaceae bacterium
TTGGCCAGCAGGGTCCTTCCGCACCCCGGCTCGCCGACCAGCAGCACCCCCCGGGGGATCCGCCCCCCCAGCCGCTGGAACTTTCGCGGGTTCTTCAGGAAGGTGATGATCTCGGCGACCTCCTCCTTGGCCTCCTCGATGCCCGCGACGTCGGCGAAGGTGACGTTGGTGTGCTCCTTGGTCATGAGGCGGTGCCGGCTTCGGCCGAAGCTGCCGAGGAACCCCCCGGCCCCGCCGCCCTGCCCGATCCGGCGGAAGACGAGGAACCAGATCATCAGGAAGAGCCCGCCGTACAGCAGGATGTAAGGCCACATCTGCTGGAACCACCCGGGGGGCTCGGCGTAGCTCCATTGCGTCTGCGTCCCCTCCAGCACCTTCTCCAGCCGCTGCCCGAAGGTGTGGTCGGCGTCGAAGTTCACCAGCACGTAGAACTTCGGCGGGGCGTCCGCCGGCCAGCCCTCGGTCCCCGGCTTGAGCTCCCCGTTGACCCGGTGCGACTCGATCACCAGCGACTTGATGTCCCCGTTCTTGGCGTGGGCCCAGAAGTCGCTGGGCTTCATCGCCACCCGCTGGTCCAGCCGCTGGAGAACCCACGCCAGCAGCACCGCCGCCAGCACGCCGAAGACGATCCACCCCATCAGGCTCCGCCCGAAGGTCGGCGTCGGCGGCCCGGGGCGCTGCCCGGGAGGCTTGTTGGGTGGCTGTTCCGGCATCTCTCGTTCACTCATCTACGGTACGCCGGCGTCGGCTTCCGGCTACTTTACCCTTCATTGTACCCCGCGGGGGCGGTTATTGCGAGGGCGCGCCGGGGCGCCCGGAGGATGTATCGGCGCGTTCATGCCGCTGCTGCAGGGGAAAAACGCCTCCGGCGCCTCACCAGGGCTGCTTCATCTGCTCGATGACCCGCCGGGCCAGCTTGTTGACGGCGTCCTCGCTGCCCAGGAAAAAGTCCTCACTCAGCGGGGCCTCCGGAATGTACGTGGTCGCCACCCGGAAGTCCTTCCGGTCCACCAGGATCTCCCCGCTGCGCAGGTCCTTCCAGGTGAAATCGGCAATCAGGCGGAGCTGGATCTCCCGCGCCCGCCCCATGCGCGGGTCGAAGGTGAGCACCCGCTGGGTGGCCGACTTGAGCGTCCCCGCCAGCAGCGTGTCTGCCCGCGAGGCGTCCACCACCTTGTACGGCGTGGAGGCCTCGATGTGCTTGACGAGGGCCTCCGTGAGGCGGATCTCGATGTCGCGCCGGTACTCCTGCGTCCCGCGGCGCCAGACGGGCACGGCGACGGTGCGGATGCCCGGGCGGTAGTCGCTCCGGAGGTTGTAGCCGCAGCCGGCGGCCGACGCCGCTGCCGCCAGACCCACTGCAAAGACCGTCCACGTCCTGTTCATGGTGCAGGTTCCTTCCGGGTGTCCGGCGGCGGGGGGGGCGGACTCTCCGCCGGCGCCGTCGCCGTCGCCGGGGGCGGGGCCGGCGCGGGCGCGGGCGGCTCGGCCGGAGCGCCGGCCCCGGCGGCCGCGCCCGACCGCTCGGCGAAGCCCGGATCGATCTTCTCCAGCTCGTCCAGCGCCGCCTGCGCCCAATGCGTCTCGGCGTACTCGGTCAGAACGATCTTGAAGTAGTGCGCCGCCGAGTCCGGGTGCTTGGTCCGAAGGTAGAACTTGCCCACCTCGAACTGCTTCGCCGCCCGCTCCGTGCGGATCTGCTGGAGGACCTCCGCCACGGCCTCCTCGCGCGCCCGCGCCGGGTGACGCCGGGCGAAGGCCTTGTATCGCTGCTCCGCCTCGATCAGCGGCGTTTCGTCCCACGACGGGCCGCGGTAGCTCCGGCGGTGGGCCTCGGCCGCCCGCAGCTCCGCGTACGAGGCCCGAGGGGACTTGCCGAACAACTGGAGGAAGTGGTCGTACCCGTCGGCGGCCCCTGTCCAGTCGTCCTTGTTGAAGTAGTGGTCGGCGATGGCCAGCAGCGCCAGTTCGGCCCGTTCCGTGCCGGCGGCGCGCTCGGCGATCCGTTCCAGGATCTCGATGCCGTCCTCCTTGGCCGAGATCTTGAAGACCTTCCCCAGCCGGCGCTTCCTCCCCGCCAGCCAGGCCTCGGCGATCTCCATCTGCCGCTCCATCGCCCGATCCGCCAGCAGGCCCGTGGGGTGCCGCTTGAGCTGCTCGTCGTACCACTTGTAGGCTTCCCAGTACCGCCCCCGGCGCATCTCGGCGTCCCCCGCCAGCGAGCGCACCTCCTCGCCCAGCGGGTCGTCGGGGTAACGCTTCAGGAACCGCTTGGCGTGCTTGACGGCCTTCTTGTTCTGCTTGAGGTCCACGTCGCGGCGGACGATGGCCAGCTCGCCGGCCGGCGTGCCCTCCTCCGGCGGCGCCTGCCGGACCCACTTGCCGTCCTTCCAGATGAGTTCGGCGTCGCCGGCCCCGCCCGCCCCCCCCGCCGCCAGCGCCACCAGCAATGTAACTTGTGCATGCATAATCGTCACCGCCTCGCCGGGCGCCTTGTCGAAGAG
>CAZNSB010000735.1:0-2486 GCA_964575155.1 uncultured Planctomycetaceae bacterium
CGATCCGCTTGAGGAGCGTCACGTTGGCGGCCTTGCACATGGCGTCGGCGGCCTCCACCAGCCCCACGTAGCCTTTCGTCTCGATCATGCCCAATGCTTCCATCGTCGGTCTCCTTCTCGCCGGCCCTGCGGGTCAGCGGGACGCGCCCTTCCTGCCGCCGCCGCTGGCCTTCTGCGGAACAGCCGGGCCGAGGTCATCGTGCGGGCGCGGGATCACGTGCACGCTGACGACCTCTCCGACCTTGGCCGCCGCCGCCGCGCCCGCGTCCGTCGCCGCCTTCACCGCCGCCACGTCGCCCCGGACGAACGACGTGACCATTCCCGATCCGACCCGATCCCACCCGACCAGCTCCACCTTGGCGGCCTTGCACATCGCGTCGGACGCCTCGATCAGAGCCACCAGGCCGCGGGTCTCCACCATGCCCAGTGCCTGCAACGCCATATCCATTCTCCTTGTTCAGAAGCCTTCTGTCGGTTCCGGTCGCCGCTGCCGACTACGGCAGCAGCTCCACGCAGGTGGCGTTGGGCAGGTCGCAGGCGTTGCCCTCGTCGGTATCGAGGTGGACCTCCAGCAGGAACCGGGGGTCCACCCGGCAGAGGACGCGCTCCAGCACCACCGTGCAGGTGCTCTCCACACGCAGGCGAACGTACTGTCTGTCTTTGAACCCGTACCACGCCGCATCCGCGGGCGGCATGTGGACGTGGCGTTCGGCCCGGAGGACGCCGCCGGCCAGCTCCAGCAGGCCCTTCGGGCCGATCGCGATGCACCCCGGGGTGCCCTCGGTCTCGCCCGAGGGCCTCACCGGCGCGTCCACGCCCAGGGCAATGGCGTCCGTGCGGGCCAGCTCGACCTGGGTGTAGTCCCGCGCCGGCCCGAGGATCCGCACCCGCTCGATCATCCGCCGACGCGGGCCCAGGACGTCGACCGTCTGCTCGGCGGCGAACTCCCCCGGCTGGTACAGCCAACGATACACCGTCAGCTCCGCCCCCGCCCCGAACAGGCGCTCCAGGTCGCCCTGCGTGATGTGCATGTGCCGGGCGGAGATGTTCACGACGAGGTTCGGCTTGTACGGGAGGGGAGCGGCGGCGACCGCGGCGCCGTCGCCCGACAGCCGCTCACGAACCGCCTGTCGCACCAGCCGCTCGAGCTGCTCTCGCGGCATGGGGATGGTCATCGTCGTCATGGGACGCTCTCCGCCACGGCGACCGTCGCGCCCAGCCGGGCGAGCCAGTCCACGCTCGCCGCCTCGGCGCCGGCGTCGGTCACGATCACGTCCACCTCGTTCCAGTCACACAGCTTGGCGATCGCCCGCTTGCCGAACTTGGTGTGGTCCACGGCGAGGACGACCTCGTCGGCGACCTGGATCATCCGCTGCTCCACGGCGGTCATCATCTCGTTGACGTTGAAGACGCCGTCGGCGTTGGCGGCGGCGCAGCTCAGCACCAGCCGCTCCGCACGCAGCCCGCCGAGCATCTCCTCGGCGGCCGCCCCCAGCGCCACGCCCGTCCGCGGATACAGGTACCCCCCCACCAGGGTGACCTCGGTCTGAATCTCCCCCAGCAGCATCGCCGCGATCGGGACGGAATTGGTGATCACGCTGATCCTCCGCCCCGCCAGCGCCCACGCCACCTGGTAGCAGGTCGTCCCCCCGTCGATGATCACGGTCTGGTTCTCGTCGACTCGCCCGGCAATGAGGGCGGCGATCGCCCGTTTTTCCTCAGCGGCCACCGCCTCCCGATCGACGAAACCCAGGCGGGAGACGGGGGGCTCGGCGAGTGAAACGGCCCCCCCGTGGGTCCGGCGGATCGCCCCGGTCTGCTCCAGCGCCTCCAGGTCCCGCCGGGCCGTGCTTTCAGAGACCCCCAATGCCCCCGCAAGCTCGGCAAGAGATATAAACCCCTTTTTGGAAATCATTTCCAGAGAGTACGTCCGGCGCTCCGGGATGGTCAGCTCCGTGCTCACGGCAGAATCCCGTCATGTGCTGGTAGCTTCCACGCATAGTATCAGTCATTACGCGATAGATTTCAAGCAGATTTTGACAAAAAAATTCAGCGGGTTCGCGGCGGCGGGAGCCGGCGGGCGACCGCCTCCAGGGACGCCCCGATCCTGCGAAGCACGATCTTCTCCTCCTGAACGAACCGCCTGGACGTGGGCTTGGTCTGGGCCATGCGGACGTACACCCGGCTGCGGGGTCGGGCCGGCAGCGACGGTTCCCGGTCCACTCTGAGCTCGTACTTCAGCTCCACCCCTCCCAGGCCTATCCGGGTGCTGGTGATGCGGAAGTTCTCCTCGTCGATGAGTTCGGGTCGCCAGATCACGCACTCGCCGATGGCGGCCTGCCAGACCACCCTGCGTTCGTAGGCGAAGACGGCGGTGCTGTGGGTGCACCCGCCCCCGCCCGCCGCCAGCAGGGCGAGAAGGACTCCGGCAGAGACGCACCGGCGGGCCCACACGGTCACGCCCCCCCCTGCGCCGCCTGGACGTA
>CAZNSB010000736.1:0-2484 GCA_964575155.1 uncultured Planctomycetaceae bacterium
TCCGCAACTTTATGTCCTCTACTTTTGGCAAGGGCGTAGAGGCCATTCGCGAGGATGAGATCGCGGCCGAATTGATGAGCGTCAACACCCAACGTGTCAAGGTCATCGCCTTCATGCTGTCGTGCGGACGGGCCGGGCTGGCTGGCGGCGAGGGGGCTGGGAGTCTGGGCGAGGGGTTGGTGGTGAGCCGCGGCATGGCGGCCTGGATGCGAGCGTGGGTGGACATGGTCCCGCCGAGGGAGGACGGGCCCTGGGAGGCGTGTGAGCGTGAGGGGGGGCTCCCTGCGGCCGGCCGCGGGGAGATGGTCTCGGTCCTGGCTCAGATGGCGCTCGGCGCCAGATAGGAGGAGCGAGCGTGCAGACCCAGACGCACTCGAAGGTGACCGCTTCGCACCTGGAGCGGGACGCCTGGCTCTACGTCCGCCAGTCGACCGTCCGGCAGGTCTTCGAGAACACCGAGAGCACCGAGCGCCAGTACGCGCTGCGCGAGCGGGCGGTCGCGCTCGGCTGGCCCCTGGAGCGGGTTCACGTGGTCGATTCCGACCTGGGTCAGTCGGGCGCCTCGGCGGTGGACCGCGAGGGCTTCCAGAGGCTGGTGGCTGAGGTGGGCATGGGGCGCGTCGGGATCGTCCTCGGGCTCGAGGTCTCGCGCCTGGCCCGCAACTGCGCGGACTGGCACCGGCTCCTCGAGCTGTGCGCCCTGGGCGACACGTTGATCCTGGATGAGGACGGGCTGTATAATCCCAACGACTTCAACGACCGTCTCTTGCTCGGGCTCAAAGGCACCATGAGCGAAGCCGAATTGCATCTGTTGCGGGCCCGCCTTCGAGGCGGCATCCTCAGCAAGGCGCGGCGCGGGGAGCTGCCCGTCCCGCTGCCCGTGGGCTTCGTCTACGATGAGGAAGGCCGCGTGCGGCTCGACCCGGACGCCCAGGTGCGCGAGAGCCTCAAGCTCTTCTTCGAGGCCTTCGGGCGGGCTGGTTCGGCCCTGGGAGCCGTCAAGGCGTTCCAGCGGCAGGGCCTCCTGTTCCCGCGGCGCCTGCGCAAGGGGCCGCGCAAAGGCCAGCTCTTGTGGGGGGAACTGACCCACTCCCGGGCACTCCAGGTCCTGCACAACCCGCGCTACGCCGGCGCCTTCGTCTTCGGCCGCACGCGCACGCGCAAGAGAGCCGAAGGCGGCGCCAGGTACACGAAGCTCCCCCGGGAACAATGGCACACGCTCATCCACAATGCCCACGAGGGATACATCACCTGGGCCGCGTACGAGGACAACGAGCGGCGGCTGCGACGGGGGGCCCAGGCCCACGGCGCCGACCGCCGAAACAGCCCCCCTCGCGAAGGACCGGCGCTCTTGCAGGGTCTCGTCCTGTGCGGCGTCTGCGGCAAGCGCATGACGGTGCACTACCATCTGCGGGGCGGCCGACGGATCCCGGACTACATCTGTCAACGCGACGGGATCGAGCACGGCCGGCCTCCCTGCCAGCGCATCCCTGGGGCCTCCATCGACGAAGCCATCGGCGAACTCCTCCTCAAGACCCTCACCCCGATGGCCCTCGAAGTGGCCCTCGAGGTCCAGCAGGAACTCCTGGCGCAGGCCGAGCAAGCCGACCGCCTCCGGGCCAGACAGGTCGAACGCGCGCGCTACGAGGCCGACCTCGCCCAACAGCGCTACCTGCGGGTCGACCCCCGCAACCGCCTCGTCGCCGACGCACTCGAGGCCGACTGGAACGACGCGCTCCGCACCCTCGCCCAAGCCCAGGAAGACGTCGACCGCCAGCGCCAGGCCGACCGCATGGCGGTCGACCCCGACGAGCGCGCCCGAGTCCTGGCCCTCGCCACCGACTTCCCCAGGCTCTGGCGGGCCCCCACCACCTCGCACCGCGACCGCAAGCGCCTCGTCCGCCTACTCCTCGAAGACGCCACCTTGATCGGGAACGAGACCCTCACCGTCCACGTCCGCTTCACAGGCGGCACCACGACCACCCTCACCCTGCCCCGGCCGCAGCCCGCCTCGCAGGCCTGGAAGACGCCGCCGGAGCTCGTCGCCGAGATCGACCGCCTGCTCGCCACCCACACCGAAGGCGAAATCGCCCGCCTGCTCAACGACCGCGGACTTCGCTCCGGCACAGGTCACCCCTTCCATCCCATCCTCGTGGCGCAGATCCGCGCACGCTATGGCCTCAAGAGCCGCCACGAGCGCCTGCGCGAAGCCGGCATGCTCACCATCCAGGAGACGGCCCAGCGACTCGGCGTCTGCACCCACACCGTCAACAGATGGAGACGTCACGGCTTGCTCCGTGCCCACCGCCTCAATGACAAGCCCGAGTACCTCTACGTCCCCCCTGGCCCGGACGCCCCCGTCAAGAGCCAGGGCCGGAAACTCTCGGATCGGCCTCGTCCCGCTCCGCCTTGCTCCGATCCTTCCAATGGGGTGCAGTATGAGACATAGCCCTTCGAGGCCGACGTGCGAGCAGGAGAGTCGAG
>CAZNSB010000737.1:0-2477 GCA_964575155.1 uncultured Planctomycetaceae bacterium
ATGTACGGCACCCAGAAGATAGGCTCTCGGAGGCAGCCTTTCATGGGATTACTCTGGTCTCTGCGAGTTCCGGGCTTGCGGCGGGCGAGGAGGCGTGCCGGGTTGCCGACGAAACCGGCGTCGCCCAAGGGGCGCATCGTCCGCTGGTGCAGCCGAGGACGGCGAAGCGCTTCGTCCGGCGTCTCCGACGCCGGGTGTGCCCCCCCGTCGGCCGGGACCTGCGCGACGGCCATCGGGAGGGAGTTGGAGCCGACGTCGATCACGGCGACGACCTTCGCCGTTTCCGCGCTGTCCCTGGAAGTTTCCATGACGCGTGCCCGCGCGCCGCCCCGCAGGCGGCGGCGCTCCATCGAGTCTATCCCGAAAACGGCGCGGGAGTCGTCCGTTTTCCAGGCCGGCGGCCTCGGGGGCGGGCTACTCGCCCTCGCTGCGCGAGATCAGGTCGCGCAGCCGCAGGCCGTGCTTCTTCAGCAACGCCTGGAACTGGGTCCGCTGCATGCCGGTCTGCTCGGCGGCCTTGGTGACGTTGTAGTCGGCGCGGCGAAGGGCCTCCAGGAGGAAGGCCCTCTCGACCTCGGCGATGGCCTCCTCGCGAAGCTTCTTCTTTAGCCCGTTGAGCTCCTCGACGGTTTGCGGCGGGGCCGCCGCGGCCCCGGAGACGTTCATCGACTCGCGGAGGTGCGCCTGGCCGATCCGGTCGCCGGGGCACAGGATCACCAGCCGCTCCACGACGTTGCTCAGCTCGCGCACGTTCCCGGGCCAGTCGTATTGCGTCAGGGCGTCCATGGCCTCGGTGGTGAAGTCCTGGATGCGCTTGTGCATGCGCGCGGCGAACATCGACAGGAAGTGGCGCGCCAGCAGGGGGATGTCCTGTCGGCGCTGGCGCAGGGGGGGAACGTGGATGGGGAAGACGTTGAAGCGATAGAAGAGGTCTTCGCGGAACTTTCCCTGGTCCACGAGCCCGCGGAGTTGGCGGTTGGTGGCGGCGACGTAGCGGACGTCGACGTCGACGGCGTCGGAAGCCCCCACGGGGCGGACCTGCCGCTCCTCGATGACTCGCAGCAGCGTGGCCTGGAGGTCCAGCGGCAGGTTGCTGACCTCGTCCAGGAACAGGGTCCCCCCATCGGCGGCCTGCAGGAGGCCCTCGCGGTCGGCCACCGCCCCGGTGAAGGCGCCGCGGACGTGCCCGAACAGCTCGCTGATGATCAGCGTGGGGGCGATGGCGCCGCAGTCCACGGCGACGAATCGCCGGTCCCTGCGCGGGCTGGAGAAGTGGATGGCGCGGGCGACCAGCTCCTTGCCCGTGCCGCTTTCCCCGGTCAGCAGCACCGTCGTGTGGGTCCCGGCGACCTGCTCGATGAGGGCCAGAACCCGCTTCATCTGCGGGCTCTCGCCCACCAGCCGGGAAAAACGGTAGCGCTCCGCCAGCGCCTCCTGGAGCTGGCGGTAGTCCCGGCGGAGCCGACGCTCGCGGAGGGCCCTTTCCACGGCGGCGACCAGTTCGTCCGGGCTGAAAGGCTTGGCCAGGTAGTCCGACGCTCCCGTCTTGACCGCTTCGACGGCGCTGCGGATGGTGGAGTACCCGGTGATCATGATGATCGGCACGTCGGGGAAATGGTCGGGCGCCCGGTGCAGGATCTCCATGCCGCTGATGTCCGGCAGCTTCAGGTCGACCAGGGCCAGGTCGAAGCACTCGCCGGTCAGCGCGGCGAGCCCCTCCCGCCCGGTCTCGGCGAGCTTGACGTCGTAGTCTTGCCCGAGGACGCGGTGGCAGCTCCGCCGGACCAGGGGGTCGTCATCCACAACGAGGATGCGAGGCTTGGGTTTCATCGCCGGGTCCCTTCGTGGCCGCGGGCAGGCGGACGGTCACGGTGGTGCCGTGTGCCGGTTCGCTGGAGGCCCTGATGTCCCCGCCGTGTTCGGTCACGATGCCGTAGCTGATCGCCAGCCCCAGCCCGGTTCCCTCCCCGGCCGGTTTGGTCGTGAAGAACGGATCGAAGATCTGCTCCAGGTTCTCCGGCGGGATCCCGCAGCCGGTGTCCGACACCTCGAACTCCGCCCACTCGCCGGCTTCCTCGGCGGCCGCACGCGTCCGCACCGTCAGCCTCCCGCCGTTGCCCATCGCGTCGATGGCGTTGAGGGTCAGGTTCACGGCGACCTCCTGGATCTGGCGGGGATCGATCACCAGGTCGGGCAGGTTCGGGTCCAGCTCCTCGACGACGGCGACCTGGTTGAGGCGGGCCTGGTTTCGCGTAAGCTTCAGCGCCTCTCGCAGCACTTCGTTGAGGTTGGCGAGTTTCTTCTGCGGCTGGCTCTGCCGGGAGAAGTCCAGCAGCCCTCGGATGATGTCTCGGCAGCGTGTGGTCGCGTCGATGATCGTCTCAATGTCCTCTCTCTGCTGGGAGTTCTCGGGGGTGTCCCCGAGCAGCATGTGGGAAAAGGGCAGCACTCCCGTCAAGGGGGTGTTGATCTCGTGG
>CAZNSB010000738.1:0-2471 GCA_964575155.1 uncultured Planctomycetaceae bacterium
GGACCAGAGCGTTCCGCGGAGATCATTCGCATTGTCACTTCCCGGCCGTACGTCGCCTGCGAGTTGAAGCATGCCCGCGCGCCGATCGTGCGGCCTTCGACGGCGTTCACGAGATGCACCACGATGGTGCTGGTGCCGACGTCGACCACGGCCAGAAAGTTCCTGTCCGAGCTGTCGCCGCCCTCGATGTCCATGATTTCAGCAACGTCCCTGCGCCGTCCGATCCTGGCGGTGACGGCGAAGTCGCTGTCTCTCAGGACGGCCGGCAGGCGCTGAATGATCTTCAGGCCCATCTGCATGTAGGAGATGCCCGTCTGTTTCTCCACCTGCGCCTGGAGGCGCTGGCAGTCCGGAAGGTTGTCCTGGAGCGTGGGCGGGGAGAGTCTCAGGAAGACCTTGATGACGAGGGGGTCTTTCTTGAAATCCCTGGCATTGACGGCGGGGTGGTCGGCCCGGAACCGCTGGGCGTCCTGGTCGAGGGCGATTCTCTCCCTGGCCCGGCTGGCTTCGGGGACCTCAACCACCAAGTCGCTTTCCACGCGGGTCTGACACGCAAGCACAAAGCCTTGTCGCACCTCGTCGCCCGTCAGCAGGCCCGTCGTGTCGGGGGCGACCTTGCCTTCCTTGACAATCAGCTTGCAGCGGCCGCAGATCCCCTCTCCGCCGCACGAGCTATCGAGGGCGATGTGTGCCTTTCCCGCCGCGGCCAGCAGGTTCGTCCCGGCTTCGACGGTAACCGCCTTGCCAAAAGGATTGAAAACAATGCGATACTGAGCCATCGGCTGTCCTAGGACCAGTTCTCCGCGAGGAACTTCGGTATGCTGGTTGCGTTCTCGGGCCCGATGATGACTTCCTTCCACACGGATCCGTCTTCAATGGCCGCCCGGAAGGAGGGCAGCAAGCCCGGAATGATCAGCTTGCGGTGCTTGACCTTTTCGGCGACCTTCTGTGCTTCCAGGGTCTGGACCACTCTCTCCGGGGATATCTTGTCGCCGGCGTAGGCGTTCAGGACGCCCAGGCCCTCCGTCTCCACCACGCAGATGTAACAGGGGACCTTGCTCCGTTCCACTTCGCCCTCCACGCTGAAGTACGTCAGCGAAAAGTTCGTCGTGAACAGCACCGGCGAGTTCTCGGTGACGGCGCCCACCTCGTACAGTTTCGCCTCGACGGTGTTGGGCACCTGCGGGTCGGTGTAGATGTTCTGGATGGCCGTCAATATGGGGATCAGCTCGCCGCCGTCCAAGCCGTTGATGAGGATGATCCCCGCGTACTTGGCGACGAACGTCGTGGCGAGGACCGTCTCCTGGACGGGGTCTTCGCAGGCGGCATCCACCATGGCCGGAAAACCGAGGGCCCGGAAGCTCTTCTTGAGCGCCGCCCTTCGCGCCGCCGTGATGTCGCGGATGGTCTGGGCCGTCGTGTGGCCGTCAAAGGAAAGCACCAGGTCCTGCACGCCGGCGTCCTTGGCCGCCTCCGTCATCTCTGCCAGCTTGTGAAGGCTTTCGGCGTTTGCGGCCAGCGGGCACTTGCTCTCGGCGGCCACCTTGATCATCCCCTCGGCGTTCGCCTGGGTTGCCCGGTAGATCAACGGCTTCTTCTCGGCGATGGCACCCACCGCGGAGGCCATGGCGGCTGGGTCGCTGCCCATGAGTACAAAGGGGACGCGGCTCTTGGCCGACAGGGCGCTGACTCTTGCGGCCGCAGCGTCGGCCGAGAGACCCTCGATCTCGACCGCGGCCAATCCCACCCCGATCTCTTCGCCGACGCGGGTGAAATGGGCCTCGCTGGTCTTGTCCACCCTGGCCTGGGCGTCATCGTCTGAAAGGCCAGCCGCTATCTTCACCGCCAAGGCCGGCGCATGATGGAATTTCTCCTCGTGGCGGAACATAACCGTTTCCTGGCCGATCTCGAATCCGCCATCGCCCTGGGGGCCGATGTGTACCAGCTTCATGGGCGGCGAGGCGGCCTCGGAGAATGCGGCCTTTGCCTCTTCGGAAAGGCGCGGGCAATCGGTGAGGGCCTTCTGCTTGGCGGCCACCTGCATCGCGAAGGCCAGGCAGGTCGGCAGTCCGCACTCTTTGCAGTTTTCCTTGGGCAGATGCTTGTAGATGTCCATTCCCGTTAGAGGCATAGGGCGATCTCCTAGAACATTGCGGCCATTGCCAGGGCCGGGTGTTCCGCTTTCGTAAGGAATTCTACGAGCGATTCGGGGTCTTCCGCGTCGGCCTCGGTAGCGATCTTGTCGAAAAGCTCCGGTTTGCCGATGGCCTCGAGTCGCGCCTTGAGCCGGTCGGCGATCTCCTCCTTGAGCGCCTTGGGCATCCAGACGACGCGCTCGATGCCGCCTTCAGCCGAAATGAACTTGGGGCTGGTGATGTACAGCTTGCCGATGCCGACAAACCCGGGCGTCTGGATGCCCCCGCCGATCTGCCCGGCGAGCGTCGAGAACTTCATCCCGATCGGCGTCATGT
>CAZNSB010000739.1:0-2460 GCA_964575155.1 uncultured Planctomycetaceae bacterium
GCTCAGGGCCAAGCGCAGGAACAAGCCGAGCGGCAATAAGCGCAGGGGGGCCCGGCGGGGCTCGTCGGTCGGCACCGGCAAACGCGCTCGGGCTAGGCCGGCCCGGGCGGCTGGACGGGCTCCACCGTCCGGCGGGCCGGTGGACGTCACGGCCCTGACGGTCCGGGAGCTGGCGGACCTGCTCGGCGTCCCCGCCGCTACCGTCCGCGGGCACGTCAAGGCCGGGGCGCCGTGCGCAGCCGGCCGGCCGCGGCGGGCGTCCCTGATCGAGTACGCGGCTTGGCTCAACCGAGAGGTACGGACCCGTGGCGAAGCGGCCCGTTGACATACGCCGGCTGCGGCCGACGCAACTCCTCCGGCTGCTCAACAGCACGGCCGGGACCCCAAACGCACAACACCGCGTTTGGGGACCCCTACCTGGGGCCGGTGATGACCCGGAGCCAGTTGCGCCGGCAGATGGACGCCGCGGCCCTCCGCGTCGGTGACGGGGAGACGGTCCACCTCGTCCGGTACACGCGCTGGCTCGTCCGGGAGCTGGCGCGGCCGCCGGGGCGAAAAAACCTTCCCCCGCGCCGGCGCCGGGGCTATGATCTTGGGTATCCTGACCGTGGCGAGTTAGGCGCACCGGATGAACGATACGAACGAGCCCCAAGAACAGCGGAAGGACCCGGCCGACGCCTTGGCGGACCTGGCCGCCCAGGAGCCGGCGGAGATCGTGGCCCCACCGGAGCCGCCGACCCTCCCGGCCGATCCCACCGAAGCGCTGAACCGCCTGGCCGAAAGCGAGGCGGCCTCGCCCGCCGAGGGGGACCTCGACACGCCGGAGAGGGCCCCCGTGGACCTGGAGATGGCCGAGAAGACCGGGCTGGCCGGGCGGGACGCCTTCCAGGCGCGCCGGGCGCGTTCGGCGACGATCGGCGGCGATGAGACCCGCGCCTCCTCTGCCGCCTACAAGAGGACCATGATCCCCCTGCTGCTGGTGGTGGGCGGGCTGCTGATCCTGGTCGGGGCGCTGTCGGCGTGGATGCTGCTGCGGCAGGTGGACACCGGCGGGCACAGCGCAGCGCTGGTCCTGGTGACACTGGTCAGCTTTCCGCTGGCGGCCCTGCTGGTCTTCGGCGCGTGGTGGTTCCACCGGGACGTGAGGGGCAAGTGACCCCGCCGTGGCGGGCGGGGCAAGGGCCGGTCGGCTTGGCCTGGTGGAATCCGCCGGCATTCGTGAGATTCGCGGTGCGATGAAACCACTCTCCGAAATCACCTGGCCGTGGGCCTACCTGAGCTGGCCGAACCGGATCACGCTGTTCCGGCTGCTGCTGGTGGCGCCGTTCGTGGTGCTGATGCAGCACCAGCAGCAGCACCCGGCGTGTCGGTACCTGGCGATGGCGATCTTCCTGGCCATGGCCGCTTCCGACGCCGCCGACGGCATCGCCGCCCGCCGCACCGGCCGGTCGAGCCGGCTGGGCGCCATCCTCGACCCCCTCGCCGACAAGACGCTGATCATCTGTGCGGCCGTGCTGCTGTCGCTCCCCGGCTCGGCGATTGCGTCGGCCAGGCTGCCGAGGTGGGTGGCGGTGATGATCATCGGGAAGGACCTGTGGGTGCTGGTGGGTTTCGTGGTGGTTTTCCTGCTGACGGGGAAGGTGCGGGTCAGGCCGACGCCGTCGGGGAAGCTTTGCACGGCGGGTCAGCTCGCGATGGTGCTGGCGATCCTGATCAGCCCGGACCTGAACCGCCTGGGCCTGTCCATCGGCCTGCACCTGGCCAGGGCGCTGTGGTGGGCGGTCGCGGGGCTGTGCGGGCTGGCCGTCATCAGCTACACCCTCCTGGGGCTGAGCTTCGTGGTCGAGGTCGATCAGCGGGATTCCGACCAAGACGCCGAGCGGGCGGCGTGATACAATGGGCTCCTGGAATCACGGAGAGACCGCCGTGGGCTTTTCCCCGATCGAGGAGATCCTGGCAGAGATTCGCTCCGGGAGGCTCATCGTCCTGGTGGACGACGAGGCCCGCGAGAACGAGGGCGACCTCGTCTGCGCCGCCGAGAAGGTCACCCCGGAGGCCATCAACTTCATGGCCCGGTACGGGCGGGGGCTGATCTGCCTGGCGATGCCGAACCCCAAGGCGGACGCCCTCGGCCTGCACGCGCAGACCCCGACGAACACCTCGCGGTTCGGCACGGCGTTCACGGTGACGATCGACGCGGCGACGGGGGTCACCACCGGCATCTCCGCCGCCGACCGCGCCCGCACCGTCGAGGTCGTCTGCCGCGACGACGCCGCCCCGGCCGACCTCGTTCGCCCGGGGCACGTGTTTCCCCTCCGCGCGCGCGACGGGGGCGTGCTCGTCCGCGCGGGGCAGACCGAGGGCGCCGTGGACCTGGCGCGTCTGGCGGGACTGACCCCGGCGGGCGTCATCTGCGAGATCATGAACGACGACGGCACGATGGCCCGGCGCGACGACCTG
>CAZNSB010000740.1:0-2456 GCA_964575155.1 uncultured Planctomycetaceae bacterium
GTCCCGGCGGCCGCTCCGCCGGGCGCGAGCGCGCCGTTGCGCGACACTTTTCGGCCTCCCCGGCGGAATCCTCACGCCTCCCGCCGCGCCCCGGAAAAACGGCCGTAAGTCTCCAAGTTATGTGCCAAAAGTGTCCAATCCTGGGGCCCCTCCGATGGCCCGAAATAAATATAAATACTTTCATATCAATGATTTAACATTGTACAGTTTCTGGACATTCGCCCCATTTTGGACAATCAGCCTCCCCGCCGCACGTCTCTCCCATCATCGAGACTGTAAAGCCTTTTTTAGAAAGGTCTTATGCGATTCCATGCCCCGGCGGGCCGTGTCGCATGTACGTGGCGGCCATGTGCGGCAACATCCTCGTGGCCGGGTCGAGCAGGGGCGGCGGCCGCGTTCGGTTCCTCCTCACGCCGCTGGCCGTCGTGGACGTCCTCGCCATCCTGCCGTTTGACCTGCCTTTCCTGGGCATCGGCGTCCTCGCACTGCCGACCGGCATCCTCGGCGCCGGCTTCGTGGCCGAGCTTCGGGCCAACAAGCGCCCCGCGCGAACCTGCCCCCACTGCGGCAAGCCCCTGCCCGCGGGCTGATGACGCCCCGCCGGCTCACCGAGGGCGAGGGGCGCGGCTCCCTCCCGCTCCGGCTACCTGGCGGATATCCGCATGTAAGCTGAAGCCCCGACTTGACAAATTGCATTCCCGTGGTAGGCTATCATGCGGGCAGGGATGGCTTTCAGTTCTCGTCCAGGGAGGCATTGGTTCCCTCATCGTCTTGACGGCGCGATGCGCGGGTCGCGGCGGCAGCGGCAGCGGATATGCGATTGGTCGCTTGCGTTTCCCGGCCCTTTTTGCTTGACAAACGCGTGTGTTGGTGCTATGGAGACAAGAGCAAAGGGAGAAGCGTTCGCTTCGAGGATCTGTCGGTCGCTCCCAAGAGCATCCGGGCCGAAACGAAAAGGAGAGACTCCGATGAAGGCCACGAGGGCATATGGTGTGCTGGTTGTTGTGCTGCTGCTCTGCGCTGGCGTGGCGGAGGCGGCGTCCGTCTGGGCACCGATGTGGGACAAGCGTTCCCCCGACATGACGTGGGACGTCAAGGCGTCGGGCTCGACCATCAGCGTGTACTCCCTGAATGTGGACGGGATGACCATCACTCTCGAGGACCAGATCGGGAATGTGTTGGGCACCGTCAGCAGTTCGGCATGGATGACGGACGTGGCGCTGACGGTCCCCGGCCTTACCACGGGCGAAGTGTACAAGGTCCGCGTCAACGGCGGCCTGCACTATCGCATGCACTGGGACGGCATCGACTGGGCGACGCCCTGCCTCGGACAACAAGGCGTGGGCCCCGATGGTGCCCTGGGGTTCCAGAGCGACGCCGCGTTGGGCTTCGATGCCCGGTGGGGCCATCTCCCAAGCCAGTTCAGCCACACCACTTGGTACTTCAATGTCGCCGAGAGCGAGCACCTGTCGGTCTCGCTGGAGCATGTCACGGGTGAGCGGGCCAAGCAGTTCGCGTTCATCTCTCCCTCCGGCGTGGAGACCGTCGTCGATCCCGATGGCATGCCCGGGGCGGGGCATGGTCATTGGCAGGCGCGCGGGGGCAACTACTACGCGTCACCCGATCCCCTCAGCCCGTACTGGGACGAGTACACGGCCCCAACAGCCGAGGCCGGGCTGTGGGGCTTCAAGCTCTACGCCATCGATGGCGAGCCGCATCCCTACGCCTTCCACTACATTCTCGATCGCACCGACGACGGGGCCGACCAGAACGCCTACATCTACAGCGGCTCCATCCTCGATCCGACCATCCCCGAGCCGCTGAGCGCCGTCGGCCTTGCCTGCGCCGTCGCCGGCCTGGGTGGGTACCTCCGCCGCCGCCGGCGGGTGAAAGCCTAGCTTCGCGTTCGCGCCGGCGTCAGCAGCCCTGAGCCGGCGGACGGGTTCGATCCCTCGGGCCATCACGGGGCGCGGGGACGGCCTAGCTCAAGCGTGACTGTGAACTAAGTGTTGCCTTCCTACGGGCGGTCCCGTTCTGCCCACTCTCCGAGGCCGTTCGCCGCAGGGACGTGTCGTAGGTCCATGGCGGTTGCGTGGCGCCCCAAGCCCCTGTCCTCCGGTGAGGCCAGGCTGCCCCCCGGCCGCCTTGCTGCCCGGCGAACGGCCTCTGCGAGCCCCGGCGCGACCGAAGGAACACTGGGACGCACCTCTCATCCGGCCCTTCGCGCGCGGCCCTGTGCTGGATCGGGCTGCGGGTGCCCTGTCCCACCAGGCGCAGCGTCTTGCCGTTTGGGCCACCGGGGCTACGAGGCCGTCGTCGAGCAGGTCATCTCCCAACCGATCTCCATGGTCTCCGGCCTGATCGGCATCGGGATGGTCGGGGCGTATGTGCGGAGGCGTCGGGGGGGGGCTGAACGGCGACGTTGGGGGTCGCGGCGGCCGAGGCCGCCCGCTAAA
>CAZNSB010000741.1:0-2446 GCA_964575155.1 uncultured Planctomycetaceae bacterium
AGCCCTGGCGGTACCCCTGGAGCAGCGCCGCCGCCCACGTGGCCGGCGAGGACGATGTGCTGGTGAAGGTCGCCCCGATGCTGAAGATCGTCGTCCAGCGGATGCCGGACTGGCAGGCCTACCTGGCCTTGGAGACGCCTGCCGAGACGATCCGCCGTCTCCGGCTGCACGAGCGGACGATGCGGCCGCTGGGCGACGCGGGGTTCATCGGCAAGCTGGAGCGCCTCCTGGGCCGTCCCCTCGCCCGCCGTAAGCCTGGCCCCAAACCAAAGAAGCTCAAGAAATAACCGATGAATTATGTATCATGTCCCCGGAACCCCGGAACCCTGCCCTGGGCCGGTCAGAACTCGATCTCGCCAATGGTGATCATCTCCTTGGCCTCGGTCAGCCGGAGGGTCAGGCTCTTGCGCTGCTCGTCGGCCCGGCCGAAGTGGGTGAAGACGTCCACCTGCACGGTGACCGGGCCGAGCAGCCTCGCGGCGCTGCTGGCGTAGTACTTGACGCGGATTTTGTACATCCCGTTCATGCCCTTCCGGAGGACGTACTCCTCGGGCCCGTAGCCGTCGGTGAAGTCCCGGCTGACGAGGCCGCCGATGGTGGTGCGGTTGTGGCTGTAGAAGGCCTGCTCTCCGGAGGGCTCGATGACGTGGAGGTCGATGTCGGTCAAGTCGGCATCCCAGGTGAGGACGATCCGGACGTCCACGTCCAGCAGCTTGATGAGGCGCTTGTCCAGGGGGATATGCTTCACGCCGGCGGCGGTGGCCTTGGGGATCAGCCGGTTCAGCTCCATCAGGGCGATGATTTCGATTTCCTGGAAGCGGTCCCAGCGGTTCATGACGACCTTGGCCAGCAGGGCCATGGCCCGCTGGTAGTCGGCGGCGGCGGCAGGTTTTTTCCCGGTCTCCGCCCGGCGGGCGAGGACGAGGGCGAGGTCTCGGTAGCTCTGGGGCTCCTCGGGGCGGAGGGCGAGGACCTCCTCGAAGGTCGCGACGGCCAGATCGAGCTGTCCGACCTGGGCGAGCTTGTGGGCGAGCACGCGGAGCAGGGCGGGGTTGTCCAGCTCGAGCTCGGCGATGTTGGAGAGGACCTGGATTCCGGTGTCTCGCCGGCCCCGCTCGATGAAGAAGGACCCGCAGTCGAGGAAGAAGGCCGGCGAGCCGGCGTACCTCTTGCGGTGGGTCATGTACACGGCCACGGCGTCTTCGTCCTTGGCGGCCTTGAGGTCTTTCAGATACGGCGTCTTGGGGTCCCATGCCTTGATGACGATGGCGGGCTGACTGATGCGGCCGCGGGCCGGCAAGTCGACCTTCCAGGCAACGTGCCCGTCCCTATGGGCGACAAGGGCTCGCACCGTCTTCGGCGTCGCCGAGCCGACCAGGACCCAAGCCCTTGGCTCGCCCGCAGACGGCGCCGTCGGGGCGGGCGCGGAGGCCACGGCCGCGCTAAGCTGCTGCAAAGAGCGCCGCAGCAGCTCGATGGCCCGCTGCTTCCGCGTCGATTCCTGCTGGGCGTTGGCCAGCTCCTCCTTCGCCCTCGTGAGCTCCCGGTGTGCCTGGCTGGCGGCGTCCTCGGCCTGGCGGCGCTGGGCGGGGTCCTCGGCCGATCCGACCATCTCGCGGGCCCTTTCCAGGGACTCGGTGAGCTCGCCGATCTCGTCTTTGACCTCGGCGGCGCGGGCGCGGGCGGTCTGGAGCTGGGCGCGAAGCTGCTCGATTTCTCGCCTGACGCGCTGGAGCTGCTCGGGCTTGACCGGCTGGGGCTGGGCGTACTTGAAGCCCTTGGGGTATTTGAACTCGGTCTCCCACCACTTCACCCGCTCCCGCCACAGCCTCAGCACGCGGTCGAGCTTGGAGGCCTCGGTCTTCTTCAGCTCGGCGGCCCGGGCGTCCATGGCGGCGAGGTACTTGTTCCGCATCTCCGGCAGGGACCTCGGCGGCGCGATCTTATGCTCGACGTACTGCTCGAGCCGCTCCAGCACCAGCAGGCTCGTCCCCGGCGTCACCAGCCCGTACTTCTTCCCCACGGCGACGATCTCCTTCTCGTTCCGCTTGGGAAAGATCATCAGCTCGGCGACCTTCTTCTGTGCCCAGAACCGCCGCAGGAGGTCGCCCCTGGCGGCGCCGGCGGTGGAGATGGTGTGCTCGACGGTCTGCACCACTCGGCCGGGGAAGCCATAGTGGATCGTCACCTTGGCGGCTTCCGTCTTTCGTTTGAGTCGGCCGGCGAGTGTGAAGTGCCCGTGCACCGGCTGCGGGATGGCGGGGTGGAGGAGCACCTCGGCGTCGTCGGCCTTGGCGGAAAGGTAGGCGAACGCCGGCCGGCCGATGCCGGCCAGGACCTGCCTGTCCGTCAGCCGGCGGATGTTGAAGTACTGCCCCCGGCTGGCGAGGGCGAGGTAGCGCAGATAGCTGTGATTGGCTGCGGCGGCGTCGGAGAAGACGTAGAG
>CAZNSB010000742.1:0-2440 GCA_964575155.1 uncultured Planctomycetaceae bacterium
ATGGCCATATAGGGAAGGAGGACGAGGATGTTACAGGGCAAAGGACTGTGGGCCTACCGACTCACTGAGCTGACCCGGGCGCTCCAGATTGCCCCTCAGATGGGCGCCACCCACATTATCTTCAAGGTCGGACAGGGCTCGGAATATTACCCGGGCGTGGCGCAGGCTGCCCGCGACATCAGGGCAGCGGGCCTGGTTCCCTTCGCGTGGACGTTCCTGCTGCTGGACGATCCCCGGCTGGAGGCCCAGGTCGCCGTGCGGGCTTTTCACGACGGCTTCCAAGGTTTTGTGTTCGATACCGAGGCGGACGTGTGTCGAAATCGCTTCGAACAGGCCACCCAACTGGGGGCGTACCTCCGCGTCGCCATGCTCGAACTGGACAAAATCTACAACTGCTCGTTCCCCAACATCTCGCAGCACCGTGACCTGCCGTACGACCAGATGAACGAGTTCTGCAAAGGCGGCCTGATGCCGATGTCCTACGGCACGTACTTTGGGCCGGAGAGCACGGTTCCCCCTGAGCAGCAGACGCAGCGCGTGATCGACGAGTGGACCTACGGGCACCACGAGTACTGGAGCCGGCGCTGGGGGTATCGCCCGCCGCTGTATCCGGTGTTGGGCCCCTACCACGACGAGTACGGTCGCGTGCGTATGAACCCCTGTGAGTTCCAGGCCTGGCTCGACCGGCTGGCGGCGCACGATCCGACGTTCTTTAGCGTCTTTACCGCCGCCGTGATCGGCGACGACCTCGTGCCGCTCATCCACGCCGCTCCGTTGGGCGAGATCACCAGGGACCTCGGTCCCGGCCTGAAGGTCGAGGTGGTGAGCCCGGAGGTGGGCTTTCTGAACGTTCGCCCGCTCCCCTCGACCGCACGGCCTCCCATTATTCAGGTGGATGATGGAGCTGTGTTAGAGTCGCTGGAGCCGGAGGACGTCACGCGCGCAAAGGTGGGGCAGGAGGGCAAGTGGCTTCACATTCGCACCCCTGGCGGTACGCGGGGCTACGTCGCCGCCTGGTACCTGCGCGTTCACGCGGAGGCTGTCGAAGCCGGCGTGCGCGTGGAGGTGGTGAGCCCGGAGGTGGGTTTCCTGAACGTTCGCCCGGACCCCTCGACCGCGCGGTCTCCAATCACGCGGGTGGACGATGGAGCCGTGCTGGAATCGCTGGAGCCGGAGGAGGTCGCGCGCGCCAAGGTGGGGCAGGAGAACCAGTGGCTTCGCGTGCGTACGCCTGACGGGATCGAGGGCTACGTCGCCGCGTGGTACGTGCGGTTCCACGAGGAGGGTGAGGCCGGCGAGCCGGTGGACCACGTGGCCGTCCACAGCGCGCTGGGGCTGAACGTGCGGCGCCGGCCGGGGACCGGCCTGCCCCCGATCTGGCACGTGGTGGACAAGACGGTATTGGAGGTGCGCGAGGACCCGACGAAAGTGGGGGATAAACTGGGGAAGGATCAGTGGCTCCAGGTCCGTACGCCCAGCCTGCGCGAGGGGTACGTGAACGGCCTGTACGTGCGGGCCAAGCGGTTGGCCGACAAGCGGACGTCGGTGGACGCCGCCGCCTTGTCCCGTGGTGAGTGTGCCTGGATCTTTGGCATCCACGCCGCCGGGGCCACCACCCCCGCCAACTTTCAGTTCCTGTTCCAGGGCAAGGACAAGGCCGGCTGGGTGCTCTTCACCGAGGCGATTGGCGCCGAACCCCAGCACACCGGCGGTCACGACTACACCCCGTGGTCCCACAACGGCTACGGGGTCATCGTGCGCCTCAACCATCGCTACGAGCCGGGCGGCACGCTGCCGGTTCGCGCCAAGTACGCCGACTTTGCCCGGACCTGTGCGGCGTACGTCGCGAATTCCCGAGGCTGCCACGTCTGGATCGTCGGCAACGAACAGAACAACGTGCGCGAGCATCCAGGCGGGGCCAAGGAGCCGGTCGAGCACATCACCGCGCAAATGTACGCCGAGGCGTTCAACCTGGCCCGCCGGCGGATCAAGGAGGTACAGCCCGAGGCGATCGTCGTGCCCGGCGCGGTGGACCCCTACAATACCTATCCCTGGAAGTTGTTGGGCGACCGGCGCAACCGCCCGTTGGAGTACTTTGGAGAAATGCTCGGGCACATCGATGACCTGGACGGCATCGCGCTGCACACCTACACGCACTGGATGGACGTCGGCCTGATCACGAAGCCGACCGTCTTTCAGGATCCGTTTCTCCAGCCGGGCACGCCCCAGGAGCACTATTACGACTTTCAGGCCTACCGGCCCTTTGCCGAGGCGATCCCGGAAAAGTGGCGCGACCGCCCGATCTATATCGCCGAGGCCAATCACTGGGTGGCGATGGAGCGCCAGCCGCGCAACCCGCAGGAGGAGGCGAGGGTGGGGTGGGTGAACAGGAACAGGGGCTGGGTCCAGGCGGCCTACGCGGAGATCGACCGCTGGAACA
>CAZNSB010000743.1:0-2437 GCA_964575155.1 uncultured Planctomycetaceae bacterium
GAGCGTTGGCCTCCGGAGCCAAAGGTTGGAGGTTCGAATCCTCCTGGGGACGCCACTGTAAGTTCTTGATGCACAGACCTTTAGGATTCATCTTCCGACGCGTCCTCGGCTGCGGAGAATTCCCCACCCCCGTTTTTGGCCCGTAAAGGCCGCAGTGGGTCACAAAGTGGGTCACTCGTCCCCGACTGCTCAAGCGGCGCAAGCAGCGCCGCCTGCACCGCCCGGGCCCGCGCCGCCAGCTCCGGCGGTACGCTCAGGTAGTAGTCCTGCGTCGTCTGGATGTCGCTGTGGCCCGCGAGTTCCTGGACGACGTGGACCGGCAGATGCCGGGCCCAGTTCGTGATGCACGAACGCCTCAGGTCGTGCAGCGTGTACCGGCCGATGCCCGCCCGGCGGCAAGGGCAACTGCAACAACGTCTCGTCTCCTGCTATCGTCGGGCGCCACCTTCACTTCGGCACGATGGCCGGCTCGTACTGCGTTCTGGACGCTGCCACTGGCGAGGTGGTCAGGGAGCTTCGTTGCGGCGAGCCGATCTTCAGCAGCCCGGTGGTGGCCGAGACCGGAGCCTACTTCGAGACAATCGGCTCGCGGGTCTACGCTGTCAAGCCGGATGGAGAAGTCTGCTGGACGTGGGACTACGTCAAGGAGCGTATGGGCTTCACCGGTGATCGTTGGAGTGGGGAGGCGTGGTTGAAACACAAGAAAGGCGAGCGGGTGCGGCGAGGCGATCAGTTCTGCTGCTCGCGAGGCCCGGTGCTATTCGGCAAGACGCTCATCGTGCCGGCAGGCGGCGACGTCATCTGGCTGGAAGACGCTGGCAGCAGTGCGGAAGTTCGCGGCGTGTACAGGCCGGAAACTCCCACCTTCGGGCTGACCGTCGGCGAAGGCGGCGAGCCCTACCGGCAGTGGCACTGGCTGGACAACCGCGGGTCGGTGGAGATCCTCCGCCTTCAGGAAGGCAAGGTGGCCAGGGAGCACATTCCCGGCACCGAAACCAGTGCCAGCGGCCCCAATCTGCTGAGCTTCTGTTCGGTATCCGTCCGCGGCTGCGACGTGTACCGATGCCGCCCCCAGGAAGGCTTCGGCCTGTGCAAGCACTCGCCGGTGAAGGAGGCGCAGCCGCTGGGTGGCTATCCATCCATCTGCCCGCCGATCCTGCTGCGGAACTCAGCCGTCTATGGCGGGCTCGACGGCCGCCTCTACGTTGCGCCGTTGTCGGGTGGGAAGGCCTGGTCGTTCAAGACCGCTTTCGGCAAGGCCATTTCCGCTCCGGTCGCGGTGTGCGATGGCCGGGTCTACTTGGGCTGCGACGACGGCTACCTTTACGTTCTGGGCCCCGGCGGCAACGCGCCGCTGCCCTCGAAGGACCTCGGGCTGTCGAAGATCCGCAGCCCGCGGGCGGGCAGGTTCGCCGACCCGAAATACGATTGGTTTGCCAGCTTCGGCAACTGGGCGAACACCAATGTCACCGATCAGCAGGTGAAACCGCCGTTCAAGATCAAATGGATTCGGCGACTGAAGGGCACGATCAAGCACTTTTCTACGTGTGGCGGCGGGCGGATGTACACCCACAGCGCCGAAGGCATGGTCTTCGCCGTCGAGCAGGAAACGGGCCGGCTGTTATGGCGGCGCTACTGGCCCGGGGTGCACATCTCGTACACGTCCCCGCTCTATTACAGGGAGCGTCTACTGGTTCCCCAAGCCGGCCTGAAGGAATGCCGGCTGCGATGCCTCGATGCGGCCACGGGGAAACTCCTGTGGGAGGCGCCTTTCGCCGGGTCGCCGAGCTGGAATCGCCAACAGCCGCCGGTGGTTTGCAACGGGTTGGTGATCTACATGTTCGGCACAGGCACGTACGCCCCCGGCAGGACAAAGGAGACGGTGGGCTGGCTGTTCGGGCACCAGGACGTCAGGGACTTCCCCGAAGACCATAAGCCGCTGGTCCGGGCGTGGGACATCGAGACAGGCCAGGAAGTCTGGACGAGGGATTTCTCCGACCTGGGCAACGGCGGGGATGAGGCGGGCCTTTGCCTGATGGACGACAAGCTGTACTACTCGTCCTTTTTCGGCTACGCGGCAGAGCGGAAAGGTGAGCCGGGGCCGAAAGGTGTCACGGCGGCCTTGGATTCGGCCACCGGCAGAGTGCTCTGGTCGACGACGAAGTACTGTGTTCACGGCGGTTGCACCATATCCGGGGCCGATGGACGGCTGTACCTCGGCGGGTACAACCGAGTCGATGTCAAAACGAACCGCCGCCATGTGTGGTGTCTCGACGCTGAGGACGGTTCGTTGATCTGGCAGTCCGACCCGGTCCTGGTGGCCATTCACGTGGTCACGGTGGGGCCGAGATTCCTCTTTACGCACGCTCAGAACAGGAACGGCTATCTCATCGACAAGGATACCGGGAAGATCCTGACCCGCCTCATCACCGAAACC
>CAZNSB010000744.1:0-1277 GCA_964575155.1 uncultured Planctomycetaceae bacterium
ATCCCGTCCAGCGCCTGCTGGGAGACGTGGATCGCCAGCGGAAAGCCCAGCAGGTTGCAGTCCACCCCGAACGGAAGCGGGGGCAGGCACAGCACCGACTCGCACCGCCCCCACGCCGCCGCGCAGCTCGACCGGGCAACGTGCGCCGTGTGCCGAAGGTCCTGCCCCAGCGGCAGGTGGAAGTTGTGCGGCTCGATCGCCCCGGCCGGGAGCACCGCCACCTCGTAGCGCCGCCGCGCCGCCCGATGCTGGTTCGTCGCCGTGATGTCCCATTCCTCGATCATGAGTCGTCCCGGCCAGTCAAATTCGCTCCCCCCTTGCCAACACCATTGTGTGCTGCTTCAATCTTCTGTCAACCACCGCGGGAGAAAGCCGGAGACTAAAAATGGGATACTACCTCGGCATCGACGTGGGGACGTCCGGCACCAAGACGCTGATCATGGACGTCCGCGGGGGCGTGCTGGCCACGGGCAGCGCCGACCACCCCATCAGCGCCCCCAAGCCTTCCTGGAGCGAGCAGGACCCGCGCCACTGGTGGGCGGCGACCGTCAAGGCCACGCGGGCCGCCATCGCCGCCGCGAAGATCCCCGGCCGGCAGATCGCCGGCATCGGGCTGAGCGGGCAGATGCACGGGCTGGTCCTGCTCGCCGGCGGCGTCGAGCCCCTCCGCCCGGCCATCATCTGGAACGACCAGCGGACCGCCAAACAGGCCCAGGAAATCGAGCGCACCGCCGGCGGCAAACGCGGGCTCATCAGGCTGGTCGGCAACGTCGCCATGACGTCCTTCACCCTCACCAAGCTGCTGTGGGTCAGGCAGAACGAGCCCAGGACCTACGCGAAGATCAAGCACATGCTGCTGCCGAAGGACTACGTCCGCTTCCGCCTGACCGGCGAATACGCCGGCGACGTCTCCGACATGTCCGGGACGCTCATCCTCGACCAGCGCAGCCGCGACTGGTCTGAGGAGGTCATCCGCCTCTTCAAGCTGGACCCATCCATCCTCCCGCCGGTGCATGAATCGCACGAGGTCACCGGCGAGGTCACCGCCGCCGTCGCCCGCACCCTCGGCATCGCCCCGGGAACGCCCGTCGTCGGCGGCGCCGGGGACCAGCCCGCCGGGGCCGTCGGAAACGGCATCGTCCGCGCCGGGCTGGTCTCCGCGACCATGGGCACCTCCGGCGTGGTCTTCGTCCACTCCCCAAAATACGTCACCGACCCCGACGGGCGGGTGCAGACCTTCTGCTCGGCCGTCGCCGGGGAGTACTGCATGTTCGGGT
>CAZNSB010000744.1:1287-2434 GCA_964575155.1 uncultured Planctomycetaceae bacterium
CCTACGAGCTGCTCACGGCCGCCGCCGCCAAGGCCCCCGCCGGCTGCGAGGGGCTGTTCTTCCTGCCCTACCTCACCGGCGAGCGGACGCCCCACGCCGACCCCTTCGCCCGAGCCGCGTGGGTCGGCATCCACGCCCGCACCACACGAAACCAGCTCATCCGCGCCGTCATGGAGGGCGCCACCTTCGCCATGAACGACGTCGTGACGATCCTCCGCCAGCGCGGGCTGAAGACCCGGCAGATCCGCCTCTCCGGCGGCGGCGCCCGAAGCCGATTCTGGCGCCAGCTCCAGGCCGACGTCTACGGCTCGACCTGCGCCACCGTCCGCACCGAGGAGGGACCCGCCTACGGCGTGGCCATCCTCGCCGCCGTCGGCACCGGCGCCTACAAGACCGTCCCCGAGGCCTGCAAGGCCATCATCAAGACGACGCGCACCATCCGGCCCAACCCGGCCGCCAGGAAGCTCTACGCGAGGTACTACGCCCAGTACCGCCGCCTGTACCCGGCCCTGAAGGATGAGTTCCCCCGGCTGGCGGGGCTGTGAGAAAGGATCCCATCGACCGCAGTCGATGGGCTTTTCCGCGGGTCTTCGGCGTTTCCCCAAGGCCACCCACTGCGGTGGGAACACGGCTTGCAGGCAAGCCGTTCGCGCGGGAACGCTACCTCCTGATCTTTCCCTTCCACTTGTACGGCGCGGTCGGGCCGCCGGGAAGGACGTCGATGCGCAGGTTCTTCTCGGTTTGCTCGTCGAGGGGGAAGGACCCGCGGTGGGTGTGCCCGGCCCGCCAGCGGACGTCGGCGGGGAGGAGCTTCGGGTCCGCCGAGATCTTCACCCGGATCGTCCCGCCCCCGGCCGGCATCACGCCGAGGTACCGCTTTGGCTGACCCGGCGAGTCGATCTCCAGCGCCTTGGGGTGGGCGGTCTGGTTGACGAAGACCACGGTGACCGTCTTGGTGCACCCGCACAGCACCGCCGGGGCCAACAGTACAATGCTCCACCGTGTAATCATTGCCGCTCTCCTATAATTGCCGCGGCCGGCGCGGCCGGGGCGGGGCTCGTGCCCGTCGGCTACGGCCCGGTGCCGATCTTCTCGATGATGGCGTCGGCCATTTCGCTGGTGCCGACGGCTGTGGGATCGTCGCGAT
>CAZNSB010000745.1:0-2430 GCA_964575155.1 uncultured Planctomycetaceae bacterium
GAGTTGTCCGTTTGGCCGGTGCCTTCGGAGAGAGGGCCGACGAACGACGCTCAGGGGGGAGACAGCCAGACCCCAAGGGTTTCAGAAAACCCTTAGGGTCTTCCGATCTCCGCCAGCAAACCGCGGACGCGCCCGGCGTTGGGGTCCTCGATGGCCTCGTAGATGCGGAGGGCCTGCTGCCACAGGTCGCGGGCGCGGGCGGCGTCACCCTGGTCGCGGGCCAGGAGGCCCAGGTTCGCCAGGCGGTTGCCCTCGCCGCGGCGGTCGCCGATCTGGCGGGCGATCTCCAGCGCCTGCTCATAATGCTCGATGGCCCGGCGCGCCTCCCCCAGGCTGGCGTAGGCGATGCCCAGGTTGCCCAGGGCGTTCCCCTCCCCGCGGCGGTCGCCGATCTGGCGAGCGATCTCCAGCGCCTGCTCGTAGCACTCGATGGCCCGGCGCACCTCCCCCAGGTCGGCGTAGGCCAGGCCCAGGTTGCCCAGGTGGATCCCCTCGTCCCGGCGATCTCCCAGCCGGCGGGCGGCGGAGAGCGCCATATCGAGGATCGGGATCCGCTCCCGCGGAGGCAGGCGCAGGTCCAGCAGGTAGGCCGTCCTGTCGGAGAAGTCGCTCAGCCAGCGGGCGGCGGAGTCGTCGTCGCGGGCCTGCATCCGGGCGAACGCCGCCTGCAGGTGCGGCCAGGCCCCGTCGAACCTACGCAGCCCCTCCAGCACGTGCTCGCCGCCCTGGAGGTACAGAGCTTGGGCCTGGTCACCCAGCGCCAGGTAGTGTCCGGCGTGGCGCAGGGCTGCCCGCCCCAGCCGCTCCTCCTCTGCCTCGGCGTCCCGCCCGGCCCCGCCGTCGGCGAAGACGTCGCGCGCCACCGGGCGCATCAGGTCGTGCAGCCGGTAGACCCACCCCTCCCCGTCGTACAGCAGCAGGTTGCGAACGGCGAGCTCGCCCAGCCGGTCGCGCGCCTCCGCTTCCTCCACCTCCCACACCGCCGCCGCCGCCGCCCGGTCGAAGGGGGCCGGGAAGACGGACAGCACCTGCCACGCCGCCGCCAGGTCCGCCTGCTCCCGCACAAGCTGGACCGCGCTCATCCTGAGCGCCGCCCGCACGTCCAGGTCCTCGTGCACCAGCCGCGCCAGCCGCTCCCGCTCGTCGGCCAACGCCCGGGCGTACTCGGCCGGGGTCCAGTCGGCGTGCACCTTCAAAAAGCTCCCCGCCACCCGCAGCGCCAGCGGCAGCCGCCCGCACAACTGTGCGATCCCGTCCAGTTCCTCCGGCGTGGCCCGCTCCGCACCCAGGATCTCCCCCAGCAGCGCGCGGGACTCCTTCTCCGAGAGCAGGTCCAGGTTGAAGGATCTCATCCCCGAGAGCGCGATCGAGCGGCGGGAGGTGACGATCAGGCCGCAGGGCGCGGGCGGCAGCAGCGGGCGCACCTGCGCGCCGCCGGATGCGTCGTCGAACAGGAGCAGCGCCCGGCGGCCGGAGAGGGTGGAGCGGTAGACGGCGGCTAGCTCCGCCGGGTCGTCGGGCAGGCGCAGCTCGGGGCGGAAGGCGTGCACCACCCGCCGCATGGCCTCCTCCGCCGCCAGCGGCCGATCGGTTGTGCCGGCGAGGTCGACGACGATCTGGGCGTCGGGGAAGCGATTGGTGAGGCGGTGGGCGACGTGGACCGCCAGGGTGGTCTTGCCGATGCCGCCCATGCCGCCTATGGCGGAGATGGCGGCGGCGGTGGGCGCGGCGGGATCGGCGGACAGGTGGTCGAGGAGCTGGCGCAGTTCGGCCTGGCGCCCGGTAAAGTCGGGAAGGTCGGCGGGGAGTTGGTGGAGGGGGGCGACGGACGGGGCGGGTGCCCCCTTCGCCGGGGTGGTGACGGTGACCCGAGCGCCCGGGTGGGCGACTACGACGGGACCGTGGACGTCGTGGCCTACGGCCGCTCCGCCAGCGCCGGCGGCCACGCTGCGATCGCCGCGGGCGACACTGCCGGCGCCGTCCACGTGGGCACCGTCTGCGAGCGGTGGAGGCTTCTCCTTGGCGCCCAGGAGGCCCAGGTCCTTCAGGATGTCCGTGGTGTCCCTGAGGAAGCCCGCCACCCCTGATGCGGTGGCTACGGCGCCCCCGAAAGCTGCAATCAGAATAAGGATGCGGCCATTGGGGGTCGTGTGCCACTCGGGGAAGAGCACCCAGCTCCCGCCTGCTACAATCAGGATGATTGTGCCCAGGGCGAGGAGCAGGATCACGACTGCTGTCTTGAGACGCATTGGCTATCGTCCTCATGTGTCGAGAGGCCTGTCGCGGGCCAGACCCTAAGGGTTTCGGAAAACCCTTAGGGTCTTCACCGGTGGGATTGGGTCAGTTCGCGTAGTGTATGCCAGGTGCGCGGAGACGTCAAACGGGGGGGGCGGACAGCAAGTTCAACGTCCACAGGGGTTCATCCCCCGC
>CAZNSB010000746.1:0-2423 GCA_964575155.1 uncultured Planctomycetaceae bacterium
GACCTGGGGCCGGCTGCTGGACCTCCGCGCCGCCGGGCTGGTCAAGCTGGAGGCCCTGCGCAATTCCGGCGTCAAAAACCCCCTCGACGCCGAGGCCGTCTTTACCATCGCCCAAGGCGACACGGCGTCGGAGGCCTTCCTGGACATGTACCTTCCCGAGCTGGAGGACCTCCTCGGCGTCGGCCACGCCCGCGTCGAAACCGCCAGTGGCACGGGCGTCCCGCCCGTGCCGCCCGACCTCCCCATCGCCGTCCGCGTCGAGGACGCCCGAGAAAAGTACAGGCGCTGCGCCCGCTCCTGGAAGCGCCGCCCCGACGTCGGCTCCGACGCCGACCACCCCGACCTCTCCGCCCGCGACGCGGCGGGCGTCAAGACCCTCGAAGCCAGTTCGTAGGTCGGGCACCTGCCCGCCGCCAGGCGGGTACCTGCCCCACATCTCTGGCCCCGCTCGAGCGTCGGGCAAGGTTGCCCAACCTACATGCTCATCAAGAGGTATCAATGCGAATCTCTTCGCGTTATAGTCACGGTTCTTACAGGTCGCCTTGGCGAGTGAAGGAGCCAGAATGATGGCCACAACTCATAGCAAACGCGATATCGTCATCTTCCTCGGGGCCGGGTTCTCCTGCGATGCCGGACTGCCGATAATGGACGAGTTCGGCGGAGATTCGGACTACCATTTCGGCGCCCTCCAAAGGGAGCGACAGAACAGATTGGCAGGAAAGCTTCTCTGCGGAGCAGGGAATACGTTCAAGGCACTCCAACGTGACTGCCGGAAAGCCGAGGGCCGCGTGGGAGTGAATCCGGAGAACATGGAGGACGTTTTCTCGATCGCGGAGGTAATGAGCCAGGCTGAGATGAAGCCCTTTTTCACAGTCCGCCCCCAAGGGGGGAGAGAAGCAACTGAGTCTGAGGACTTCCCCGCTTCCGTCTTGGACGAGATCAAACTGTGGCTGTGGGAGGTATACCGGGCACTGCCGCCTTTGGATCCTCGTCGGCTGGAGGAAAAACGCAAAAAAGGCATCTCAGTTCGTCCTGAGGCCTATGAGTGCTTCGTGAAGGACATGGCAGCGCGCGACCTCCACAAGCGCCTCACCGTCGTTACCACGAACTACGATATCGTCCTTGAGTACTATTGGTGGGCGCTCACCGACACTCCGTGCGACTATCCTCTGGCTGAGGGATGGGACTACCACTGCATACACGCAGGCCCAGCCACAATGCCGCCGTATCTGAACACAAGCATGCGCCACCCACCAAAGGACCCCGCCGACGTTTGCCGCGTATGCAAGCTGCACGGCAGCGTCAACTTCTTCGAGCTGGAGGCATCAGCGGAGCCGCGCTTTGGCATCTGCGACGATGTGGCCGTAGCCTCCCAGACCGTTGGCGCCTCGCCCATTCCCGCTTACACGCCTGGGCACACGAGTGCAATCCCCGAATCCAAACGAAACCAACGCCCTGCGGTCTTGGCTGAGGACGCCATCTGGTCGTTGCATGAGAAATACGGGCAATCCCTGACTCCCGCGATTGTCCCCCCCACTTACGCGAAGCTCACAGGACGCCCGTGGCTGCGCCGGATGTGGAACGCCGCGCTGAACGCCATCAGTGAGGCCCGCCTGCTGCTTCTCATAGGCTACAGCCTGCCCCAGACCGACGGATTCATGCGGGCGATGTTTCAGGGCGCGCTGTCGAGGCGCACCGATGACGGCCCGGAGGTATACGCGATCGATCCCGCCTTCGAGAATGATAGGGAGGGCAAGAACGAAACCAGGGAACGCTACATGACGCTGTTCCCTGGGTTGCAGAAGGATAGTAAACGGCTGATACCCTCCAGCTTTGCGCAGGCCTCGCAAAACAAGACGATCGAGCGAATACTGTCATCTGTTTGAGCCAGAAGAACGGCGACGGCCGATTGAAGGACACGCGCACGGGAACGCCCCATGGCAACGGCGCTCATCCTGGCGGCAGCCGAAGAAGGGCCGACGGGTTGGCAGATCCTGCTGGGGATGGCGTGCGTGCTGGGGGTCTGCGTGATTGTGATCCTGGTCGTGAACCGGCTGCTGCGGTTGGTGAACGTGCCCTGCCAGTTCTGCGACAACAGCAGGCTCACGCTGTTCAAGGACCTGCCCGCCCGGGCGCGGGTGGAGATCCTCGCCTACTTCCGCGAGTGCGAAAGCCGCCGGCCGGACACGGAGGGCATCTTCGTCTGCCAGAAGTGCCGCACCGTCTTCGACGACTTCTCCGGCGAGAAGCGGTCCAGGGACTACGCCGTCTGGACGGGCAACCGGGCGTACTGCAAGGTGTGCAACGCGCTGATGGTCGGGTGCGACCCGGGCCGGGCCGACATACAGTGCCCGGTGTGCGGGGCGGCGTATGACCCATCTTCTACAGTTCCATTTAGCATGTATCGCTGCAGGCGGAGGTTA
>CAZNSB010000747.1:0-2399 GCA_964575155.1 uncultured Planctomycetaceae bacterium
CGATCTTCGCCAACCTCGTGCTCGCCGACGAGATCAACCGCGCCACGCCGAAGACCCAGTCGGCCCTGCTGGAGGCCATGCAGGAACAGAGCGTCTCCGTGGCGAAGATCACGCACAAGCTTCCGCTGCCGTTCTTCGTGCTGGCCACGCAGAACCCGCTGGAGATGGAGGGCACCTACCCGCTGCCGGAGGCCCAGCAGGACCGGTTCATGTTCAAGGTCCACGTCCACTCGCCGGGCCTGGAGGATCTGGTGACCATCCTCGACCGGACCACCGGCGCGCAGGTCCCCGCCGCCGGGAAGGCCATCACCGGGCAGCGCGTCGAGCAGATGCAGCAGCTGGTCCGGCAGGTGGTGGTGGCGTCGCACGTGAAGGAGTACATCGGGCGGGTGGTCGTCGCCACGCACCCCGCCGGGCAGGGCGCCCCCGACGCCGCCCGCAAGTTCATCCGCTACGGGGCCTCGCCACGCGCCGCCCAGGCGATGATCCTCGCCGCCAAGGTCCTCGCCGTCCGCGACGGGCGCGCCAACGTCGCCTTCCAGGACGTCCGAAAGGTCGTCCATCCCTCGCTGAGGCACCGGCTGATCCTCTCCTTCGAAGGCCAGGCCGAGGGCGTCGAGCCCGACGACGTCATCTCACAGATCCTCGATGCCGTCCCGGAGACCGCGTCGGACTGACCCGCCCGCGCGGGCGCCGGCCCCGCCCAACGTCGCCCCTACCCCCCCAGCAGAAGCCGCAGGGCCACGAAGTAGGCCCCCTCCAACGCCCCCAGCAGCGCCGCCGGAGCCAGGATCCGCCGATATACCGCCCCGAAGGTCGTGTTGAAGTAGCGATTGCTCAGCACGTGACAGAGGTGCAGCGGGCTGAGCATCATGCCCAGGTGCCCGCACCCGTAGGCGAGCACGGCGTAAGGCCGCATCGCCGGGGCGCCCGGGAGGGCCGCCACCAGCGCCAGCACGATCGGAAAGCTCGTTCCCACGAACCCGATCGCCAGCCCCGTCACCATACCCCCCACGAACGGAAGCGCCATGACCACCACGACCACCGGCACGTGCAGCGCCTTCAGCCCTGCCCCGATCCGAGGGGCCGCGCCCACCTCCTTCAGGACGTGCTGAAACACCATCACGCTGACCACCAGACCCACCAGCGAGTAGATCGACCGGGTCGTCAAGATCGCCCGCACCTTGCCGGCCTCCAGGCGGTGCAGCCGGGCCGTCCACAAGAGGCTCACCAGCAGACCTGCCGTCACGGGAACGAACCGATGCGCCGTCGCCACCGCCTGCTGGTGCGCCGACAGCGCCGCAGCGCCCGGGGGCTGGCTCGGCGGCCCGCCCAGCGCCGCCCACAGGGCGGCCGTCACGGCAGCCCAGGCGATCAGGATGACCCAGATCGACGACGTCGCCCGGAGGAGCCGGCGCCCGGTGCCGCGATCGGCCCGCGGGCCCGCCACGCGCAGGTCCGGGTGCGACCCGCGGAAGATCAGCAGCCCCGCCGAGGCCATGAACACGCCCAGGGGCAACTGCCAGGCCACGAACGCCCACGGCGAACTCCGCGTCAGCGTCATCGCCAGGATCACCCCCGGGTACAGAGGCCACCAGTGCTCCCAGATGTGCCGGAACCAGTAGTTGACCGCCGAAAGCCGCCCGCCGGAGACTTCGCTGCCCCCCGCCGCCGATTTCACCATCGGCGCCGAGAACAACGCACCCCCGGGCATCGGCAAGAGCCCGATCAAGGCCGGCATGGTGGCCATGGCAACCGCCGGCCGGCGAAAGGCCGACCCGGCCAGCGAAACGATCTCGTCCAACTGCCCCGCCGTCCGCATCATCTCCGAAAGGGCCAGAAGCAGGATCGTGATCACCACCACGGCGATCGTCATCGGGCGGACCGCCCCGCCGACGAACGCCCGCACGATTCCCCCCGGCCCCAGGCCGAAGGCCGCCGCCAGTGATACCGTCCCCACCATGATCGCCGCCGACAGCGGCACCTTCACCCGCGCCAAGAGCAGGATCACCCCGAATGCGCCCAGCGTGTACGCCAGTGCCGTCACGCCGACCGCTTGTACTCCACCCGCCCGGGGAAGTCAAACCCGCCCCCCGCCGCCTCCGGCCTCCGCCCCCGACCGCAACCTGCCGCAGGCCCCGCCTGCATCAACATCGCCGCGTGAAACTGCGAACGGCCTTGACTTCCCCGGCCGATACTGTACACTGCCAATCTGCCCATCCCCTTGGGATGGCCGTTGAGTTTCCCCGATAGCTCAATTGGTAGAGCGAGCGGCTGTTAACCGCTAGGTTGCTGGTTCGAGTCCAGCTCGGGGAGCCAATATCCCACTCGCGACTCTCGTCGCGAGTTCAGGCTTACGAAAGACCCCGGGAACATCTGCTCTCGGGGTCGTTCTATAT
>CAZNSB010000748.1:0-2398 GCA_964575155.1 uncultured Planctomycetaceae bacterium
GGCGATCAGAGGACCGAGAAGGGCAAGCGGACCAGGAAGACCCACGGGAAGTCCCGGCCCAGGAAGAACCCCAAGGCAAAGCCTGCGGCTCCCAAAGCGAAGTAGCGGGCCGCCGGCACCAACGGTGCGCCGCCACCCCTCGGTACCAGGCCCGGGGGTCACACGGGCGCGGCCGGGCCCCACCGGGGCCCGGCCGCTCGGCTTGTGTGCCAGGCATGCCCTGGATCTGGAGTGAAAGTCTCAAACGGGCGGAGGTAGCACCGAACCGTATAGCCGAGGGCAAGGGTGTCCGTCGCGAGGCGGGATCTGAAGGAAGCCGGAGGCGAACCATGGCCCTGACGAACAGGAACCGGATAGAAGGCCCGCGGGGGAAGGGTAACCCGGCAAGCCACGGGGAAGCCCGAACGCTACGCGGACACGGCGTGGGTAAATCCGGCGGGGACCATGGGAAAGAGACAGGGCTTACCCTGGGAGGCCTCCGAGGCTGTCCAGACGAACTGGGCTACCCGGCCAGCGATGGGCGGGGACGGACTTGGAGGAGTCAGCAGAGGCCATAGTGTGTGCCTGGCAGTGCACATGTCAGGAGGGTTCAAGTCCCTCTGGACCTCGGGTAAGGAGGTCCATATCCGAACGCGGGGGTAATGCCTCGCGGGCCAGGGAGCTCGGGCCTACGGAGAACCCTAAACGGGCACGAAGCCGGAAACGGCGGAGACGGCCAAGGGGATGAACCTACGGGAAACGAGTTCAGCCGAAAGGCAACCTGGAGGGCAGGGTGTCGGTCGTGAGGCCGAATCCGAAGGGCATGAGGAGAAGCTCCGGGCCGTAATCGAGGGGGCAACCCCACGGATGAACCGGTCGGCCAAAGCAGGGGCAAGGTCGAGCCCGCACTATGGGGGCGAAGGCGTTCTTACCCACCCTGCGTACCACCTATCAGGCCCCCCCGAGTCAAGAGCGCGGAGATCCCCCCAACCGCGGTGCGGAGCAGCGCGGCAAGCGAGAAGTGAACGGGTCCTCGAGACTCTGACTGAACCGCTCCGGGATTGCCGGAGACTCCATCGCTTGAGAGGATGGGGTCATGAACAAGACGAGGAAGTACTCCCAGGAGGTGCGGGAGAGGGCAGTTCGGCTGGTTGCGGAGCACGCCGGGGATCACGAGTCGGAGTGGGCAGCGATCAGTTCGATCTCGGAGAAGATCGGCTGCACGGCCGAGACGCTGCGGAAGTGGGTGCGGCAGACGCAGCGGGATGAAGGCCGGCGGCCGGGACTGACGACGCAGGAGCGCCAGCGGCTCAAGGAGTTGGAGCGCGAGAACCGCGAGCTGAGGCGGGCCAACGAGATCCTGCGTAAGGCATCGGCGTATTTCGCCCAGGCGGAGCTCGACCGCCGAGCGAGGTGATGGTGTCGTTCATCGATGATCACCGGGCCGAGTACGGAGTCGAGCCGATCTGTGAAGTGCTTCCGATCGCTCCGTCGACCTACTACGCGCGCAAGGCGATGCAGGAGGATCCGTCGCTTCGCTCAGAGCGGGCTCAACGAGATGCGTGGCTTCGTGGCGAGATCCAACGCGTGTGGGACGAGAACTTCCAGGTCTACGGCCCCAGGAAAGTCTGGAAGCAGCTCAACCGGGAGGGCATCGCTGTGGCGCGGTGCACGGTGGCTCGCCTGATGCGGGACATGGGGCTTCGCGGCGAGGTCCGGGGGCGGCGCTTCAAGGTGACGACGGCGCCCGCCGAAGTCGGAGATCGGCCATTGGATCTCGTGAAGCGGGAGTTTCGTGCGAGCCGGCCGAACGAGCTCTGGGTGTCCGACCTGACGTACGTGGCGACGTGGCGCGGCTTCGTCTACGTGGCCTTCGTGATCGATGTGTTCGCCCGACGCATCGTGGGCTGGCGCGTCTCCAGCTCGCTCAGGAGTGATCTGGCACTCGACGCCCTGGAGCAGGCGATCTGTGAGCGCCAGGACGAAACCACGGACGCTCTCGTGCATCACTCGGACAGGGGCGTGCAATACCTCAGCATTCGCTACACCGAGCGCTTGGCCGAGGCGGGTATCGAGCCGTCCGTGGGCAGCCGAGGTGACTCCTACGACAACGCTCTGGCCGAGACCGTCATCGGCCTCTTCAAGACGGAGGTTATCCGAAAGCGCGGGCCCTGGCGCTCCCTCGAGGACGTCGAGTTCGCCACCCTCGAGTGGGTCTGGTGGTTCAATTATCATCGCCTCCTGGAGCCGATCGGCTATGTTCCCCCGGTCGACTACGAGGAGGCCTTCTACCGTCGCCTTGAGACCCCAGTCGAAGGGGCGACACTCAACTCACCAGGTCTCCGGTAAACCCGGCGCGGTTCAGAGCGTCGATCTTGTCGTTCTTGGCTTTGCCGCCGTGGATGGCCTTCATGTAGAG
>CAZNSB010000749.1:0-2398 GCA_964575155.1 uncultured Planctomycetaceae bacterium
TAGAGGCAGCCTGCTGCCGGTGACTCTGCTCGGGGGTGGGAGCCGTGCATTAGCCGGCGTCTGCGGGTGTGGAAGAGGCCTCCTGCGGCGTCGATGGGCTCCAGGAAGTACTCCGACGCAATAATGGGATGGTGGCGGCCATGGCGGGCCACTTGGTCGGCCAGGAAGTCACGGTAGGCTGGGACTTCGGTGGTGACCTGCTCGGGGGGGATAAGGAAGATGCGGCGGACGCCGTCGGCCTGCTCTAGGGTCTCGAGGTGGCGTTTCTTGGTCCAGAGGAAGTCAGAGCTGGTTTTGACGGTGCCGATGTAGACGGCGGTCGCGTTGTGCGCGGCGCGCATCGGGGTGAACACGCTCTCGATGTGGCTGGCGACCTGATCCTGGGTCTCGTCGATGACCAGCAGGTGGTCTGCGGTCTGCCCGCGGGCCTGGGCGGTGGGGTGGGTGCTGAGGAACAGGACGCAAGCGCGGGACAGGCAGCGCCGGTCAGGTTTGAGGGACTTGTGCCAGGCCCCGCGGGACCAGGTATTATCGAGACGGTCCTCGAGGCGCGTTTTGCCCATGCCGAGAGCGTCCCCGACTGCCCCATAGACGATGTTGCCGCCCAGCTGCTGGAACAGGGTGAGAAGGTAGGTGAGCAGCTGGGCGATGGCCTCGTTTTTTCCGGACTGCCGAGGCATGATAATGAGAAATTCAAGGCCCTTGTAGAACAGGACTGACTCGATCACGTGGCGGATCGGCTCGATCTGGTACGATCTCAGAGGGACCTTAATAACCAGGTCGGAGAAGTGCTTGATGTCACTGAGCAGGTACTTGGCGGTGCGCACGATCCTTGATGACACTGGCTGGGCTCCTGGGTTCTTATCGAAAGAGACTGAGGACGACGTTGGCGATGGCGGCGCCGACGATAAGGCAGAATAGCCAGTTGAGCCGGGTTCGGATCTGGTCGACGTCGCGCTGGATGAATTTGATGCGCTCGGCGACAAGGACCTCGAAGGCGTTGCTGGGGTCGGGCTCGAAGATTGGTGGGGCGGGGCGTCGGAGGCGTCCAACGGACGCCTTGAGGCGTTCCGCGCCTGATGGTGTCATAGCGGCCGCCCCCAGTCGCTCGAGAGCTCGTCAAGGGCCTGGGAGAGCGCGCCGGCTATGCCGTCCGCGGCGGCGCCTGACAAGGCGCGCCGGGCGCGCAGCAGCCGGGCGACAGTGCTTGTGCCGGCGAAAATCACGGCGGCCATGCGGGCAAAGTCGGCCAGAGCGAAAAGGGTTTTCTCTCCGGTCTTGGGTGCGGAGAGGGCGGCCAGGGCCCGGCGTAGCGCGACGCGGGCGACGGCGATCTCGTCGTCCAGCGTCATATCCTCGCTGAACTGCACGAGGGCGGCAAGCTCGTCGGGTTCGACGGCGGAGGAATAGAAGCCGTGGATGGTCGGGGGGGCGGTGGTGCGCGGCAGGTGGGCCGCGCAGGTCGGCGGGTCGGTTCCGCGGACGGCCCAGGCTTGGCAGGGCTCGCCGGCCTTAGTGGTGGACGTGCAGGGTGTCGGTGGCATCCGGTAATCTGCGGAGGGCGATGTAACGCAAGAGGCTCAAGTAGCAGGAGTAGGCCAGGGTTCGCATGGTGATCCTTTCGTCGAGATGGGCTGGGGACATTATACCTGGGATGGTGCGGAGTGACAAGGGAGGCGCCGAGCGCGGTAGCGCAGGCGGGGAGGGACGGAGCCGCTAGTCCGCGCGGGGGCGATCCCCGTCCCTCCCCGCCGGGCCGGCCCTGGCCGGGCCATCGGCGCCGGGGTAAGGCGCAAAAAAAGGGTGCTCCGGACTGCGGCTAGGCAGCCCGGAGCTGGAGCGTTCACGGGGTGGGGCCGGGTGTGGCGGCGACCCATTCACGGAGCGCGGCGACGGAGGAAGGTGCGCGGCTCTCGGCCTTGAGGAAGGCATCGAAGGCCTGTTCCTCGGCTGGGTTGGCGGCGACCGCTTTCCCGTTGCTGTAGCGCCGTTCGTCGCGCCCTGCGAGGGTGTCCACAAGGACGTCGGCCAACATGGAGGCTGGGGGTTCGCCGTCCGGGATGTGGTTGTCGACGTGGACGGTGAGCAGGGCTCGGATGGCGCGGACCTCCTGGAGGATGGAGGTCAGGGTGGCGGGTTCGGCCTGGGTGGTTGGAGTGACGAAAGGCTCGAGCCCGGCGACGTCCTTGTAGGGATTCCCGCCGCCGTTGAGCTTGTCGCTGACGGTGAAGAGGGCCCAGAACCTGCAGGGCGTTTCTGCACCCTCGACCAGGGCCTCGTAGTCGATGCCAACGAGTGCGAGGTCGGAGATGTCAAAGAGATTCAAGTCTTTGAATTTGTGGCCGCGCGCGATGAGGTGGGCCTGTTCTCCCTTGCGAACAACTTTTGTGATGAGCAT
>CAZNSB010000750.1:0-905 GCA_964575155.1 uncultured Planctomycetaceae bacterium
CTGACGGTGGCGGTTCTACTGGCGGCAGGTCTGTGCGTGGTCGGCTGCGGCGGCGGGTGCTGCTGGGGGCGGTCGGGCTGGGCTCGAGCAACGACTTCCACAAGCCGACGGGCGCGTACGGGCGGATGGACGGCGTGTCGGCGCGCTGCCGGACGGACCGGACGGTCCGACAGAACGTCCTGCGGGTCGATTACGTGAACGGCGCCGGGCGCCCGCGGCGGCGGTTCGTCGTCAGCAGCGCCTCGGTGGGCATGGTCGCCCTGGGCAGCGACCTGTTCAACCGCCGCCGCGGCCCGGTCGCCGCCTGCCGGTCGTTCAGCACGGCGCTGGGGATCTTCTCCGCCGCCGCCGCCAGCGTCTGCCTCCAGCGGGCGCTGCGGGTGAGGCTCTCCGTGGACGGCGGGGGGGCCTACGAAGGGCCGACCTGCCTGCTGGGATTCTACGTCAACCGTCACATGGCCGGCAGCCTGAGCTACCCCGGCGCCACCGGCGTGGTTTCTGCGGCGATGGGGGTCTCGCTCCTGGCCGACGCCGGGCTCCTCCGCCGCGCGAAGCTGCTGGCGCAAGCGGCCAGGACGGCGGCGCTTCCGGGCCCGCCGCACACGCTCCTCTGGGCGGGGCGCAGCGCCCGCTGCTGCCTCGAACGAGCTGCGCTGCTCGAGGCCGACGGCGAGGTGGCCCCCGCGCGGGAGCTCCGCGTCCGGCTGCTGGCGGGGGCCTTGAGGGTATGCGCATGAAAGAGACCGTGCGGGAAAGGAAGCTCCTGGCGGACATCGTCCGCCACCTCCCCCGAAGCCCGGCGATCGACCGGCCGTGCGACGTCGAACTGGTCGATCTCGACCCCGCCGGCCCCGACTTCCTGGCCGTCACCGCCGATTCCCTCTGCGAGGAGATCGCCGCCGGGC
>CAZNSB010000750.1:915-2392 GCA_964575155.1 uncultured Planctomycetaceae bacterium
GTCCTGGGCCTGCCGGAGGACTTTCCCCCGCCGCGGCGGTCGGCCCTGGCCCGCGGGATCGGCGACGCCTGCCGGGCCATCGGAACCGTCACCCTCGGCGGAGACACCGGCGTGGGGCGGGAGCTGAGCGCCGCGGCGCTGGCGCTGGGGCTCGTCGCCAAGGGCGAGGTCGTCACCCGCCTCGGCGCCGCGCCGGGGGAGGGGGTGTACCTCTCCGGCAGGGCGGGGCTGGGGAACGCCTACGCCCTGGCCCGGCTGGACCGGCGAGGGGGCGAAAGCCGCTTCGCCTTCCTCCCGCGGGCCAGGCTCGACTTCGCCGAGCTGCTGAGACGCTTCGCCTCCTGCGCCATGGACACCTCCGACGGCGTCATCGCCACCCTGGACGAGCTGTCGCGGACCAACGGCGTGGGCTTTGCCCTCACCGCCGATCCCGCCTCGATCCTGCACCCCCGCGCCGTGGATGCCTGCCGCCGCCGGGGCATCCCTTCCTGGCTGGCCCTGGCCGGGTGCCACGGCGAGCTGGAGCTGGTCCTTACCGTGCCCCCCGCCGAGGAGAAGGGCTTCCTGGCCGCGGCAGGGGAGGGCCCCCGCCGACCCGCGCGCATCGGCTGCGTCACCGAGAGGCCCGGAATCGCCCTCGCCTGGAACGGGCGGGCCAGGCCCATCGACTCCGCCTGGATACGCAACCTGCGGATGGGAGAGACTCGCAATGTCAAGGACTACATCGACCGTCTGGTCGGGTACGCCCGCGGCCTGGGAGACTGAGGGGCCGCTGCGGGCGCCGAGGCCGGCGGCGGGCTCCCGGCTGAAGCTGGAAGACCGCCTCCGGCAGTTCTCCGAGTTCGTCGAGGGCGAGTACCGCCGCGGCCTGCTCGTCCGCCGCGAAGTGCTCAGCCCCATGGGCCGCGAAGTCGCCGTGCGAGACCCCCCCGCCGGCCGCATCCGCCCCATGCTCATGTTCGGCTCCAACAACTACCTCGCCCTGGCCGACGACCCCTACGTGGCGGGGCGGGTGCGGGCGACGCTGTCCCAATGGGGCGCCGGCGTCGCCGGGCCGCCCATGCTCAACGGGACCACCTCCCTCCATCTGGCCCTGGAGCGGCGCCTCAGCGAAATGAAGGGCACCGAGGCCGCGATGCTGTACTCCAGCGGCTACAACGCCAACGTCGGGTGGCTTACCGGGCTCGTCGGGCGCCGCGACGTGGTCGTCCTCGACGAGCGCTCTCACGCCTCGGCCTTCGACGGGCTCAGGCAGGTCCGCGCCCGCGCCGTGGCCTTCCGCCACAACGACGTGGGCGACCTCCGCCGCCGCCTGGAGGGCGTTCCGGCCTCCGGCCGGTACGTCAACGTCTTCGTCACCGTCGAGGGCGTCTACTCGATGGACGGCGACATGGCGCCGCTGGATGAGATCGTGCCGCTCTGCCGGCTGTTCGGCGCCTTCCTCGTCGTCGACGACGCCCACGGGACGGGGGTTCTC
>CAZNSB010000751.1:0-2388 GCA_964575155.1 uncultured Planctomycetaceae bacterium
CGCTAACCTCCGCCTGCAGCGATACATGCTAAATGGAACTGTAGAAGATGGGTCAGACTGACCGATTGTCAAGGCCTGAAAGGCCGCGTAGAAGTTGGCCGGTGGGGGCTGCCTACTTACCGCCGGCAGGCAGGTCGGGGCGAAGGTGGTCCGTCACGCCCGCTGCGTGATCTTCCAGACCCGCCTGCCTGCGCCAGGTGGGCAGGTGCCGGAGGTGGCTGTGCCCCGAAGGCTCTTCCAGGCCATCCTGGAGCGGATTCGACGGCTGCGAATGCCCGACACGGTGCCGCGAGGACCCCCACGAAGGGCGAGACAGCCGGAGGGCGTGGAGGCAACGGGGACGGTCTGCCCGGATCGACAGTGGACGCGTCTGTTCGCCCCACTACGGGCCCCAGCATGGCCCCCCCGACGGCCCGATGTCGACTCCGTCGAGTCAGGAAAGTCCTTGCCGATCGCCGAGATCGTGATACAATCACCGAAAAGGCCCACGATGGTCGTCCGCCGCAGGTTATCTGGGAAACCCCCGGAGCATATGAGTACCCGTCGCCTCGCAGGGCGGGCGGCTCAATCTTGTCGTGCCCGGGACGCCGAGGCGGGCGTACCGGCGTGCGGAGAGAGGAGCGCCACATGCCAGGGCCCCCGGGAAACCGGAGCCTCCAGGCCTGCCCCCGCCGCAGGGCCGCGGGCTTCACGCTCGTGGAGCTGCTGGTGGTGATCGGCGTGGTGGCCCTGCTGGTGGCGATCCTCATCCCCAGCCTCGGGCGGTCGCGGGCCCTGGCCCGCGCGGCGGTGTGCCGGTCGAACCTGCACCAGCTCTGGAGCACGCTGCACGCCGGGGGCGACCTGGCGCTGCCGGACTCGACGGGCTGGGTGGGCTTCGTGTTCGATCACGGCGCCAAGGGCGTGCTCCGCTGCCCGGAGGACGACCGGGAGGCCGGTCCCGGCGGCACCCTGGACAATTACTTCATCTACCACTGGCACCTGCTGACGTATCACATCTACGCCCCCATCGCCGAGGCGATCCAGCCGGACGCCCCGCTGGGCTCCGGGGTGTTCATCCAGATGAAGGCCGAACGCCCCAGCGAGAACGTCACCGAGATCTACCTCGAGGGCGGCGGGGCCCTCCGCGTCATCCTCGGCAGCCCCACGGTCATCGAGGGCATCTACACCTTCGGCATGGGCGCCTATCGCCCCTGGGGGAGCAGCCAGCACTGGGTCGTCGAGCGGGTCGGGGACAGCTACGAGAAGCGAATGCACCTGCTGGGCACGGACAACCTGGCCGGTCCGATCGAGCCGGAGCGGCTGGTGCTGGGCGGGGCCTTCGCCAGCTACGGGATGAACAACCAGGTCCGGCCGGTGGGCGGCGGGACCGACCAGCTCCTGCTGCTGGACTACGAGCGGACCGTGGCGGACGTGGACGGGCGGGGGGCCTGCGACGACATCCTTGCCGAGACGGTCGCGCCGCGGCACCTCGGTCGGTGCAACGGGCTGCGGGTGGACGGGAGCTGCGGGCCCCTCTGGCCGTGGCAGCTCGACGCCGACGCGCCCCTGTGGCGCCCCTGAGGCGGAGGACGACGTGACTGGCAGGCGAATGAAGATGCTCGCCGGGGGCCTGCTGCTGGTGGCGGTCGGCCTGGCCGGGGGGGGCTACTACTGGTTCGAGCTGTGCGGGCGGGCGTCGCGCCTGGCCCGCTCGGGCGACCCCGATCAGCGCCTCCGGGCGGTCCACGAGTTGTGGGGGCGCCGGTCCGCGGCAGCCGTGGAGATCCTCAAGCGCCTCAGCGCCGATGCCCACACGCGCGTCGCCGTCGAGGCAACACGCGCGCTCGGCCGGGCGGGCGTTCCGGCGGCTGAGGCCGCGCTCCGCAGGTGCCTGAGGGACGAGACCCGCGCGGCGGTCCGGTCGGCGGCGGCGGCGGAGCTGGGCCACTGGCCGGACGCGGCGGCGGAGCTGACGGCCCTGCTGCGGGCGCCGGAGCCGGCGGTCCGGGCCGGGGCCGCCAAGGGGCTGGCGATGGCGCGGGCGCGGGAGGCCCTGGGCCCGCTGACGGACGCCCTGGCCGATGCCGACGGGCAGGTCCGCCTGTGGGCGGCCGCCGCCATCGGCAAGACGATACGGATGCCCCTCCAATTCCAGGCCCACGCCCCGCCGGATGTCAGGCGAGACCAAGTCGCCGCCGTCCGGGCCACCCTCAAGAGCCTCCGCGCCGCCGAGAGGCAGCCCACCGAGAGCCAACGGCCGACCCCCCGCTGAGCCAGGTACGGCGCGCCAATCGAAGATCCCCCGTGGCGAACGGGCCCACGGGATGATCTTTGACAACCGGGACAACCGGACAACCGGGGACGCGCCCTATTTTTTAGGTTGACAAGGTGCGTTCACGGGTGTAG
>CAZNSB010000752.1:0-2365 GCA_964575155.1 uncultured Planctomycetaceae bacterium
GTCCCAGCCCCTTGATGTTCCCCTCGGGCGTGGAAAGGGGCAGGAACCCCAGGGTCTTGACGAGGTCGGCCACCGCCGGGCGGACGTGGAAGGGCTCGCTCATCTGCCCGGTCCGGGGAATCTTGCGCTGCACCATGATCTTCTTGTCGTTCTCGGCGGCGTTGACGGTGACGAGGTCGTCGGAGGGGCTGTAGAAGACGGGGCGGCGAACGGCGATGTTCCTCCCGAAAAGGACCACCTTGGGCTGCCCGGCGCAGGTGGCGTAGACGGCATAGTCGCGTTGGCTGTCGACCACGTCCAGGATGAACTGTTGCCCGATCCGCGTCCGCTCGACCGCCGTCGCCGAGCCGTGCTCCAGCAGCGACTCGTACGCCGCCACCCGAAGCAGCTCGTTGGGGCTGGAGAGCATCTGCTTGAGCATGACCAGGCACCGCACGAACCGCCGCGCCCGCCCCAGCTCGCGGACCGCCGGGACCTGGAAGGGGGACCGGGCCTGCCGGGCAAGGTGCATCATGGGCTCGACGGCGAGATTGTCTCCCAGCCTCAACCCCGCGCGCGCGGCAAAGAAGGCCGCCGACGGATGCGGGGAACTGTACAGGGGCTGTAGGATCGGGAGGACCTGCCGGCCCATCGCCTCCCAGACCAGGGAGATGTCCTCGCACCGGGCCGTCGGGAGGAGGATGGCCTCGGTCAGCTCGCGGGCGTGTCGCTCCTCGGCGGGCCCGCCGCCGAGCACGTACGTGTGCAGGATCAGGTTGAGGAAATCGCGGTAGTCGCGGCGCCGGGCGGGGGGGATCCTCAGGTCGATGATCGCCGGGGAGGTGGCGTTGGCGACCCTCTCCACGCCGCCGAAGCGCTGATTGATCCGCCGCTGCATCACCGACACCAAGCGATAGTCCGGGCGCCGCAGCTCCAGCCGGACCGGCCGCTCCCTCGTCACCACGCCCCCGTGGGGGAGCCTGCCGGCGCGGAGCTTGACCTGCTGGGTCTTGTCGGCGGGATCGAGGAAGGGGTTGGTGAAGATGTCGCCCCTTCCGATGGCCCAGCTCTTGGCCCCGCCGACGGCGGCGGCGGGGCTGCTCAGGGCCATCCGCAGCTCGGTGCTCATCAGCGTCCCGCCGGCGAGGGAGAGCGTCTGCGTCTGCGGCATCGCCTCGACCTGGAGGTCGAAGCGGGTCTTCGCCGGGGCCCCCGGGGGCATCCACCCCGCCACCACCACCACCGCGGTGTCCTTGTCGTCCAACATCTGGGTGGGCGAGAGCCCGTGGGTCCCCTTCAGCCGAGAGCCCACGTCGTCCTTGAGCATCCGCTGGAGGAGGTGCTTCCGCAGCGCCGGTGGCGCCTCGCTGGAGCCGTTCTCGCCCAGCCCCACGACCAGCCCGTACCCCCGCACCAGCATGGGGCTGGCGCCCACCAGGTCGGCGAACTCCCCGACGGTCCCGGCGATGCCGGGCGGGTAGGCGGCCGCCGGCGGGGTCTTGCCCATGCCCCCGGCCTGGCACCCGGCGAGCAGCCCCGCCGCGCAGCAAAGGATCGCCATCCTGTATGTCCGCATGGCAAACATGGTCGGCGCGTCATCCACGGAAGTTATCGGACCTTCGCCCGCACCCGCTTGAGCGCTTGTCGGCGGGGCCCTGCCTCCCTTCGCGCCCGACCCAAAGAATATACCTCGGGCGGTGGGAGAATGTCAACGACGTCGCGGGCGCAGCGGCCGGGCGAGCCACGAAAAGGCCTCGTCGCTACGGGCGCGCCCGGCCGGCGTACTCCTCTTCGAGGTCCTTGATCGTGCGGCGGTTGGCCAATCTGGCCACGGCCGACATGCGATTGAGGATCAGCGTGCCGGCCAGGTGGTCGACCTCGTGCTGGAAGATGCGGGCCAGCAGCCCTTCTCCGGTCATTTCGAAGGGTCGGCCGGCGAGGTCCACGGCGGCGACGGTGATGACGGCGTTCCGCTTGATCCTGCTTCGGACCCCGGGGACGGACAGGCAGCCCTCCTCCAGAAGGGCCTGCCCCTCGCGGTCGATGATCCGGGGATTGATGAAGACGCCCTCGGGGCCGCCGGGGGCGCCCTGGGGATTGGCCACGAAGAGGCGGACACCCACCCCCACCTGGGGAGCGGCCAGGCCCACGCCCTTGGCGGCGTACATGATCCTGAACATTTCCCGGGCCAGCTCGCCCAGGCGCTCGTCGGTGGCCTCGACCGGGAGGGACTCCCGGCGGAGCACCTCGGCGGGATACTTGACGATGCTCAGGGACGAGAGATCGACGTCCGCCAGGGGGTCCATCGCCCCATCGTAGGGCCAGCGCCCCCGGCAATTCAAGCAGCCTCTGAAGCCGGTTGCGATGTGACTTGTCGGGATGAGGC
>CAZNSB010000753.1:0-2358 GCA_964575155.1 uncultured Planctomycetaceae bacterium
GTCTCGGTGATGGCGAGGGCGCCCGCATCGTCGGCAGCAGGGGTGTACTGCACGGTCTCGGCGGCGCCGCCGGGGGTCTCGACGACGAGGCGGTCGCTGGCGGATGGAGGCCCGCCGCGGATGGTCACGTCGGTGTTCCAGTCGGCATTGTTCGGGGCCGGCGTCCGCAGCACGATCTCGTCGCTGCCGCTGAGGGCGTTGACGGTCACCGCGGCCACCTCCAGGAAAAGCAGGTCGGGCGAATCGTTGACGGAGACGGTGAAGTCCTGGACGCCGTCGGCGGCGGCGTGGGTGGAGTCGTCGCGGGCGATCAGGGTGATGGCGTCCGGGCCGTTGGTGCCGTTGACCACGAGCGGGCCGCCGCCGCTGATGCTGAAGGACTCCATGTGGTCGAAGCTGATCGGCTGGTTGGCGCCGACGACGAAGCTGCCCTCGTCGCTCTCCGGGCCGGGGTTCACGACCACCGGGTCTCCCCCGGCCAGGACGGTGAGCATGTCGCCGGGCTGGGCGGCGATGGGGTCGCCGCCGTCCAGGAACATGGGGATCTCGGCGTCGGCGGCGGCGTCGAAGCTGTCGGACCCGCCCCGGCCGTTGACGGTGAGAGACTCGGCGCCGGCGTAGTGGACGGTCTCCCTGCCGGTGACGGCCACGGCCGAGCCACTGACCGAGATGGTGTCGGCCTCGGCCGAGGCGTTCACCGTCAGGGCGTCGCTGCCGCCCGCCAGGTCCACCGACAGCGCGCCGACCCCGGTGAAGTGGACCACCGGGCTGACGCCGTTGGCCTGGAGCTGCCCGTCACCGGCGTCCAGCGGCGTCACCCACACCTCGTCGTCGCCTCCGGTGGCCAGGACGTCCAGGTCCCCGCCGGAGGTCTCGATGTGGACGACCTCGAAGCCGGCCAGGTCGATGCTGCCGAGGCCCCCGCCGCCGACGTTGGCGGCGGCGCCGCCGACGGCAGCGGTCATGTCCGCGCCGCCGCCGGCGAGGTTGGCCACGTCGGAGGCCGACGGGTCTCCGCCGGCCAGGTTGATGTCGGCGTAGGGTTGCAGCCCGGAGACGTTCACCGTGTCGTCGCCGGCGAGGGCGTTGACGGTGAGTGTCTCGATGGAGGTGGTATCGATGGTGGCCCGGCCGTCGAGGGTCAGGTCGCCTCCGGAGGTCAGCTCGAAGGTGTCATTGGCTGCGGTGCCGTTGGCGACCAGCGCGTTCGACCCGACCCCCCCGGTCAGTTGGAGTGTATCGCCGGCGCCGAAGCCGGCGAAGAGGATCGGCAGCGAATCGGCCAGGATCACGCCGCTGTCGCCGGCGCCGCCCGGGGTGTAGACGTAGTCGTCCGATCCGGAGACGGCCAGGGCGCTGCTGCTTCCCGCCTGAACCCGCAGCATCTCGATGCCTTCATAGGAGATGTCGATGGCTCCGGCGGCCCCGGTGGCCCCGGCGATCTCCTCGTCCTCCGCGTCGATCTCGAGCGTGGCGGCCACGCCGTTGACGATCAGCACGTCGCCGGCGGGGGGGTCTCCGCCATCCAGGGTGATGCCCGCCAGGCCGGTGGGGGTGGCCGGGTTGTTCACATGGATGGTGTCGCTGCCGGCGCCGGCCTCGAGGTACATCAGCGACTTGTTGGCGAACTCAATGGGCTCGAAGCTGTCCACGGTCACGCGCCCGCCGTCGGCGATGATCTGGCTTGCGGTGTAGTTGATGGCGTTGTCGGCCTGGAGCAGGCTGGCCAGTGCGGGGATGCTCGTGATGGTGAAGGTGAACGAAGGGACGACCGTGATGACCGGCTCGATGTTCTCGAAGGAGACGGTCTGGGTGCCCTCGGTCCCGGCGATCTCGCTCTGCCCCGTGCCGGGCGCCGCTCCCAGGGCCAGCGTGTCGCCGGAGCGGGTCTCGCCGCCGGTCTGCTCCAGCTCGAGCCGATCCATGCCCGTGCCGCCGTCGAAGCGGATTCCCAGCGGGACGATGATCAGCCCGTTGGAGCTGTCCACGACCAGCGTGTCGTTCCCGCCCAGGCCGTTGACGTTGACCTGCTGGAAGCTCGACAGCGGGTAGCTGGCCGTGGGCACGACGCTGTTGAGGAACACCTGGAGCATGGCGGGGTTGTTGGGGTCGCGCACCAGCCGGATCACGTCGTCCTGACCGGGGAAGTCCGTGTCGCCGTTGATCTGGAGGACGCTGGGAGTGGCCAGGGCGATGCTGGCGCTGGGGATGGTCCATGCCCCCCGGCCGAAGGTGCCGGCCAGCAGGACGTCGGTGGCGCCGCCGTAGTAGCGCAGGTCTCTGGTGACGGCGTTGGGCATGTTGGTGCCGACCTCCGTCCACACGTACGACGGCCTCATCTACCTGCCGAAGCAGGAC
>CAZNSB010000754.1:0-2355 GCA_964575155.1 uncultured Planctomycetaceae bacterium
GTTCTGGGCCGTGCCGCGGACGTGAGGCCGGCGACCCATGTGGCGCTTCCTTCCGGCCTTTCCGATGCGGACGTTGGCGTGGTCGAGGTTGCCGAGCTGTCCGATGGTGGCCCGGCAGCGTGCGTCGACCATGCGGATCTCCCCGCTGGGAAGGACCAGGTGGGCCATCCGCCCTTCCTTGGCCGCCAGCCGGGCCACGCCCCCCGCCGATCGCACCAGCTTGCCCCCCTGCCCGGGGCGCAGCTCGATGTTGTGCACCTCCAGCCCGGTGGGGATCCTCGCCAGCGGGAGGCAGTTGCCCAGCCTGGGCTCGGCGTCCTGACCGGAATAGACCTTCTGGCCCACCTTCAGCCCCAGGGGGGCGAGGATGTACCGCTTCTCGCCGTCGGCGTAGGTCAGCAGGGCGATATGGCAACTGCGGTTGGGGTCGTACTCGATCGTCGCCACGGTGGCCTCCGCGCCGTCCTTGTGGCGCTTGAAGTCGATCACGCGGTACTTCCGCTTGGCCCCGCCCCCGCGGCAGCGGGTGGTGATGACGCCCTGGTTGTTGCGCCCGCCGGTCTTCGACAGGGGCTTGAGAAGGGACCTTTCCGGCTTGGCGCCGGTCAGCTCCTCGCGGAGGCTGACGCTGGCCTTTCGCCTGCCCGGGGAGGTCGGCTTGTACACTCGTAACGCCATGATTGGCCCGTCGCTTCCTAGAACATGTCGATGTGATGGTCCTGGTGGAGCACCACCACCGCCTTCTTCCACCGGCTGGTGGCGCCCACCGACCGGTACCCGTAGCGTCGGGGCTTGCCCCGCCGGTTGGCGGTCCGCACCTCCAGGACCTTCACGTTGTAGATCTTCTCAATCGCCTGCTTGATCTGCGTCTTGTTGGCCCCGGGGTTGACCTCGAAGGCGTACGCGTTCAGCAGCTCCGAGTCGCGCGTGCCCTTCTCGGTGACCAGCGGGCGAATGATCACGCTGTACATGTCGTTTTCCATGCCTACGCAGGCTTCCTCAGCAGCACGTCCATCGCCTCGCGCGTCACCAGCATCTTCTGCCGGGTGGCCACGTCGTAGGCGTTCAGCTTCTCCGCCACGCGGACGGTGATGTCAGGGAGGTTCCGGGCGCTCTTGAACAGCGCCTCGTCGGGCTCGGCCAGCGTCAGCAGGCAGGAGCGGTTGATCTTGAGCCTGGCCAGGACCTCGGCGACAAGCTTCGTCCTCGGCTGATCGACCTTCAGCCCGTCGACCACCAGCAGGTCCTGCCCGAGGATCTTGGCCAGGATCGCCGACTCCAGCGCCCGCCGGCGCATCTTCTTGGGCAGGCCCTTTCGGAAGCTGCGGACCCGCTTGGCGAACGCCACCCCCCCGCCGCGGAGGATGTTGGTGCGAATATTGCCCCGGCGGGCGTTGCCGGTGCCCTTCTGCCGGAACATCTTCCGCGTGGAGCCTGTCTTCTGGCTTCGGCCCCGAGTCGCCGCCGTGCCCCGGCGCCTGCCGGCGTGGTAGGCGACAAGGGCCTGCTTCAAGAGGGCGGCGTTGACCGTCCCCCCGAATCGGCCCTCGTCGATCGCCAGCGTCTCCACCTCTTCGCCGGCCGTGTTGTATACCTTCACTTCCAGCATCTTCTCCCGCCCCGCGCCGGCTCAGGCCCGCTCCGGCCCGGCCTTCCGCGACCGCCTCACAAACAGGTATCCCCCGCTGGGGCCCGGCAAGGACCCCTTGATCAGAAGCAGGTTGTTCTCCGCGTCGATGCCGATCACGCGGCAGTTCCTTCGCGTGCAGCGAACGCCCCCCATGCGTCCGGCCATTCGCTTGCCCTTCTTGATGTTCCCGCCATGCCCCAGGTCGGTGCCGTGGCTGCCAATCGAGCCGGGGCTGCGGTGCTTGCGTTCGGTTCCGTGGCTGGCGGGCATGCCCTTGAAGCCGTACCGCTTCATCACCCCGGCGAAACCCTTGCCCTTGCTCGTGCCCACCACGTCCACGAACGTCACGGCCTCAAAGGCCTCCACCGTCCACGTCTGCCCGCGCTCGGCGTCGGCGCCCCCGGCGTCCAGGCGAAGCTCCCGCACCACCTTCTTGGGGCGGGTGCCGGCGCGGGCGGCGTGCCCTATGGCCGGTTTCGACGCCCGCTGGGGCTTGACGTCCTCAAACCCGATCTGGACGGCGCTGTAGCCGTCGCGTTCGGGGGTCTTGACGTCGAGGACGACGCAGGGCCCGGCCTGGACGACGGTGACGGGATGGACCCCGCCGCCCTCGTCGAAGACCTGGGTCATGCCGACCTTCCTGCCTATCAGCGCCGCATACATGTGCTCACGCCTTGATCTTCACGAACACGCCCGCCGGCACCACCAGCCGGTTGAGCGCCTCA
>CAZNSB010000755.1:0-2353 GCA_964575155.1 uncultured Planctomycetaceae bacterium
AGGAGCACGTCGTCGAAGGTGAAGTCGCCCGGCGGCCAGTAGGCGTAGACCTCGATCCGCAGCCACCGGACGTTGGCGGGCAGCCCGCCTCTCGGCGGGAACGGCGCGGCGTAGTGCTTCCAGACGTTCTCCTCGTTGCGGCAGGCGAGGTACCAGCGATAGACCTCGCGGCGATAGCGGTCCGGATGCTTTTTCGCATCGGCGGCGATCAGCCGCCTGCGTTTCTCCACGGGCATCTTCGCGAAGTCGTCGGCGGAGATCTTCATCTCGTTGAGGCTGACGTCGCTGAGCCCGTCGGCGAGGGCGGAGAAATCCGCGAAGCCCTTGACGAAGATCTTGGGGAAGAAGATGCCGGCGGTCCTTCCCTTCATGTCGGCGAGAAGCCAGTATCGTTGTCCCGGCGTGGCTTTGATCCACCGGCTGCGGAAGTGGACGCCCTCCAGCCCGGCGACGGTGGCGTACTTGTTGGCGACGGTGCCGATCCTCGGCGGGCGGGACGGGTCGGCCCGGCCGAGGCGGAGGTCGTGCTGGTACTTCAGCCACCCCTCGCGGTCCAGGTCGGTGAACAGGCGCAGGACCTTTCCGCTCCGCCCCGGGCGGGGATCGGGGACGATCCTCATGGAGACGTTGTCCGGCGCCTGCCAGCCGGCGTGTGGGGCCTCGAAGTCGCCGTTGACGTTGAGGGGCTTGCTGAAGCTCTTGGGCTCGTCCTCGTCGCCGTACTCGGGGGGCGTCCACTCGGGCTTTGCGCGGATGGCCTCGACGACGGCCTTGGCGATCTCGCCGCGGGCGCGCTCGGAGTCGTCGGAGAAGGGCCTGGTCCAGGCGGCCGGCTTCTTCCCGGAGACGTCCAGGCACCGGACCTCGGCGCGGACGCTGTTTCCGATCTTCTGGACGTTTCCGAAGACGGCCAGGTGGGCGCCGAGGTGCTCCTTGAGCAGCTTGACGACCTCCGCGTCGGGGGTCTTCAGGGACACCCCGCCGGCGGGGGTCCCCTCGACGGTGCTGAGGCGGTCGATGACCTTGTACTCCTTGTGCCGACGCAGCCGGATGCGGACCGAGTCCGCCAATTGCCGGCCGTAGGCCGCCCCCTCCCGGCAGGCAAAGTCGAAGACCACCACGAACTTGACCGCCGGGGCCTCTGGGGCCGCGACGGCCGAGGCCGCCGCCGTCAACGTCAGGCAGGCCAGCAGGGCTCTCATCGTCTTCTCCGGGGCACCGGCTGGGGGTGCCTTCGCCCTATATATAGTAACGCGGCGGGCGGGCGGGGGTCTTTCGGGAACCTGCCGTTTTGAGAAAAGTCGGGCGTACCCGCCGAACCGTGCATAAAGCCGCCCCGGCGGGCGTTAAGTATAATGCGGGCCGAGGGCGGGCAGGCGCCCGGACCGGCGGACATGTATCGCCCGGCGGGGGGCGGGGTCTGTGCCAGGCCGGGCCGGTGGCAATCGGCCCGAGGCGGAACGTGTGTGCCCGTCGCGGGTTTAACGTAGATGGAGTCTGTGGCGGGGCCCGTCGGCCCGAGGCGCGAGGTGTTCGGATGAGCATTGGCGAGCTGCTCCTGGAGAAGGGGCTGATCACGGCGGCGAACCTCGCCGACGCCGTGGCCCTGCGCAAGCGGACGGGTCAGCGGCTGGACAAGGCGCTGGTGGAGCTGGGGTGCATCAGCGAGGAGCAGGTCCTGGAGGTGGTTTCCGAGCAGTTGGGCATCCCGATGGTGGACCTGACGGACGTGCAGATCGACGTGGAGACGCTGCGGGCGCTTCCCCCCAAGCTGGTCTTCCGCCGGGGGCTGGTCCCGCTGCAAAAGGAGAACGGGACGCTCCGGGTGGCGACGTCCGACCCGTTCGACCTGTACAGTTTCGACGAGGTCCGGATGCTCACGGGGCTGGAGATCCAGCCCGTCCTCGCCGCCTCCGGGGAGATCGACAAGGTCATCAAGGCCTACTACGGCGTCGGGGGGGACACCGTCGAGGAGATGATGGACTCCGCCGACGTGGAGGTCATCGGCCAGAACGACTCCGACAGCCAGGACCTGCTGGAGATGGCCCAGGAGGCCTCGGTGATCAAGCTGGTCAACGAGATCTTCCTGGAGGCCATCAAGCAGCGGGCCACCGACATCCACGTCGAGCCCTACGAGCGCGAGCTGCACGATGCCTGGGATTACGACGGCCAGGTGGGCGGGAAGGGGCAGGGCTCGAATGACGGTGCCGTGGATTTCGGCACGGCCAGCGGCGGTTCGTGGGGCACGATCACCTATGGTGCCATTTTCGATGCTATCACGGGCGGCAACTTTTTCGGTTACGGGCTCTTACCGGTCGAGAAGACCATCGGCGACGGCGACAGCTGCCAGGTG
>CAZNSB010000756.1:0-2345 GCA_964575155.1 uncultured Planctomycetaceae bacterium
ATCGAGGCCAACGTGGACGCCCGCATCGAGTCGGTCATCGACGCCGGGACCGCAGGATTGACCAAGGCCGGCCCGGGGACGCTGGAACTGACCGGCGCCAACACCTACACCGGCACGACCACTGTGAACAATGGCACGATGAAGGCCGGTTCGACCACGGCGTTCTCGCCCAATTCGGCGTACACGGTGGCGGGCGGAACGACCTTGGACCTCGCCGGGAATAGTAACTCCATCGGCTCGCTGACGGGGGCCGGCAACGTGACCCTCGGGACCGCGACCCTCACGGTCGGCGGCGACAACACAAGTCCCGCGGCATTTTCCGGCGTGATTTCCGGCGCCGACGGCGCGCTCATCAAGACCGGCGACGGCACGCTGACCCTCTCCGGCGCCAACACCTACGACGGCGGGACGGCCGTCAACGCGGGCGCGCTGTCCTTCTTGAACACAGCCGCCAAGCCCGCCTCGGGAACCACGACCGTGGCGGCGGGCACCACACTTGTGCTTGGCGTCGGCGGCGCCGGCTATTTCAGCGCCACGGACGTGGATGGCCTTTTTACAGATTCGGCGACCGATAACGTCACCATGGCCTCGAATTCCATCGTCGGCATCGACACCAGTCAAGGCAATTTTACGTATGCCACCAGCGTGGCAGCGACCGCCAAGGGTCTTACCAAGCTCGGCGGCAATACTTTGACCATCACCGGCGCCAACGCCTACACCGGCCCCACCACGATCAGCGCCGGCACGCTGCAACTCGGCGACAATACCACGACCGGCTCGCTCAGCCCGAGCAGCAGCATCGTCAACAACGGCGCCCTGGTCTTCAACCGGTCCGACACCATCACGCAAGGCACTGACTTCGCCAGCGCCATTTCCGGTTCGGGAGGCGTCACCCAGGCCGGCAGCGGCACGCTGGTCCTCTCCGGCGCCAACACCTACACCGGCACGACCACCGTCAGCGCCGGCACCCTGACAGCCACCGGCGGGACGGTTGCGAGACTGGACGTTCTCGGCGGCACGGCGAACCTCAACACGTCGGCACTGGATGCGAATGCCACCGGCGGCCAACTCAATCTCAACAGCAACGTCACGAATACTCTCACGGTCACCGACAGCACGGTGACGGTCGGCGCCGGAGCGACCGTCGGCAACGCCGACTTCGCCGCCGGCGCCGGCACGGTGATTGCAGACAACCCGCTGGCCATCGGGGGCCAGTTGAAACTGCGCGACACCTATGCCGCCAACTACACCCCCGGCGGCAGTGCCACTTCCTTTGCCGTCCAAAGCGTCTCTGGCAGCAATATTGCCGACAACGCTGCGGCCCGCACCATGACTCTTTCCGGCGGGACGCTCGAGATCACGACGTCAAAATTGACTGCCCCCACTTACCAATACTACAGATTCACGGGGACGGCGAACCAAGGCAGCACCGGGTATAACCAAGTAGAGGAACTTCACTACTATTTCAATGGCGTATGGACACCCGCCACCGGCGGCTCGCCCAGCGGCGGCGGTGAAAATAACTGGAGCAATGCAAACGACATGGCCAGGACCAAGTTTGGACAAGACGGTGTGCCGTACTCCATCACCTACGACTTCGGCACTCCGAGTACCTTCGATGCGTACAACTGGGCCACTGCCAACGACAGCACGCCGGCCCGCAACCCCATCATGTGGAGGATCGAAGGGAGCGACGACAACAGCACTTGGATTATGATCGACGACCGGACGGGCGAGTCCCAAGGCGATGGCCCAACCAGTACGTTTACGTGGGCCGGCACGGACCCCGCTCACTATATCGCGCTTGACTATTTGATCACCAACGGTGGTGCGGCCTATGCTTACCCGTTGGAGACTTACAGCCCCACCGGCGGCTGGATTAACCTCCCCAACACCAACATCGCCGCCACGGCCAACTCCGAACTCAACCTGGGGAGCAGCAGCGACGACCACACGCTGGGAGACCTGACGCTCAGCGGCAGCGGCACCGCGCTGATCCTCAGCGGGGCGCAAAGCGTGAGTTTCAACAACATCTCGGCCACCGACGACTCGTCGATCGACGCCGGGGTGCCGATCTCGCTCCGCACCGGCGACGTAACCGTTACCGGCGGGAATACGCTGACGCTGAACCCGGCCATCATCGACGGCACATCGGCCACCTCGCTGAACAAGTTGGGCGACGGCACGCTGAACGTGACCTCCAAGAAGCACGATTACACCGGCGGCACGACGGTCAGCGCCGGCACGCTGCGGGTTACCGGTTACCTGCCCTACTACACCGTGACCGTGAAGGACGGCGGCACGCTCGGCGGCGCCGGCAGGGCCGGGGCGATTGACCTTTTGCG